>DATAYL010000248.1:0-3463 GCA_036272575.1 Bryobacteraceae bacterium
GATCAGCCGCAGCAGATGATTGTCTGGAACCTGATCTTCCAGTCGGAAATAGTAGAACAGCGATTCCGAGCGGGCGTGCCGACCCATCATGAGCGTTAGTCCTCCGACAATGGCCATCCATTCCACAACAGCATGGTCAAACTATGCTGCTGAACAACTCAAATTGCCATGCGGATCTCATCAAAATCGGATGATTCGTGCCGAGTTTTTCAACACCCACTCGCCAAGTCGCTCACTGACCTTTTCAATGAGTGCGTTGCCCTGGAGTCGACAGTTGGCGTTGATAGGTAAACATAAGCTGACTTATCAAGCCTGATCCTTATGCTCATTTGCCTAGCCACTGATCCGTCTTATCCCTGACTGACAGGCTTTGCGCTCAGTACGCCAGTAAAGCTTTGCCGGTGTTGCAGGAAGACGAGTACCCACAGAACGGCGGCTAGGAGGCCGGGGCTAATCGTTGCTGGCGCCATCGTGAGATGGAAGGCAAGGATGTTAAAGATCTCGGCAGCCGTTAGGACGAGCGCCAGAGGTACGAAGTATCCGGAAAGCAGCAGCAGTCCGCCGACGAGCTGTACGGCAAAAAAGAATGCTGAGAAGTGCGAAGTAGTGATTGCAAGAAAGAACTGCAAAGCCAGCGGGGTTGTCGGCGGAGGCTGATGAACGAACTGTAGAAATCCGTTCAGCCCGAAGACCGTAAACATGAGCCCCAGGAGATAGCGCGCGATGACTCCGGCGATTCTCACGCTTTGCCTCCTGCTGATGCCTTCGCCAACGCTTGCGTATCTATGTATTCCTGGATCTTCGTCAGTTTGCCATCTTGCACAGTGATATCGAAGACCCAATTATCCACGAAGTTCTTATTCGTGGCTTTGATTCTTCCCGTAGCGGAGCCGATGGCTAGAACCCGGTCTCCCTGCGCGACGAATTCGGGGGGCTTTGGGTACGACATTTCAAGGGTTTCGTTAGCCTTTTGAAGTGCATCCGTTAGGCCAGCATGTCCGCGGTAGGTGCCGGCAAGCGGCCAGCCTTCGCCCGGGACGATCCACTCGATATTTTCATCAGACACAGCCATCAAGGCTTGCTTATCGCGGCTGCCAATTGCTGCAAAAAAATCCTTCACTGCTTGGACATTCTTTTCAATGCTCATCAAGATCTCTCCCTTTTTCTTGGGTCAAAGCGTGTCAAAAGTATTCGGAGATTTGGAATGGTGCTTACTGCTTTTTCTTGGACAAATCCTGGAAGATAAGTTGACCCCAGGCGCGGTCGCGAGCGTGCACTAGCGCGCCACCCTCGTTGAGTCTTCCCAGCGTGACGGGTGCGAACCCGAGTTGTTGGGCCAGATCCGCAACCGGAGCGATCGCGTCCTCCTCGTCGCTGGACAAAAAGACGACGCGATGGCCGCCCTCGACAATCGGATCTGCAGCCAAGGTGGCCGCACCCAGGTGATTGAAACCTTTCACGAGCTTCGCGCCGGGGAAAGACTTTGCAACGAAGGCAGAGGACACCAGTCCGTCCAGATCCCCAGGGGGAACGCCAAACGCGTTCGTCACGTCGATGATCGTCTTGCCTTTCCAGCTCGGCAGTGCCTTCGCAACATCACGGTGTTGCTCGAACAGGACCGCCAGGAAGATTGTGTCGGCCTTGAGCGCCTCTTCCAGTGACTGAGCGACGACCGTGGGGCCAATGGCCCGAGCCTGCGGTGCCAACTCTTCGGACGGGCGGCGGCCCGCGACGGTCACGTTGATGTTGTTACGGGCGAAGGCGTGGGCGAGGGCCTGGCCTATTTTGCCGAATCCTACAATCGCGTAGCTCATAGTGCTTCTCCCAACTGTGTTGATTTCGATGTCCAGCCGTCGACGGCACGGGACATCAATATCCGTTCTGTGGCGACCTCCGTAAACGTCCCGCGGTCAATTACGTTGCGGGTCGCCGGAAGGTCTGCCGTTAGCAGAGTTCTGCAGGCGTTAGATCGCCGTCATGCCGCCGTCGACGAACAACTCCTGCCCGTTCACAAAGCTCGAATCGTTCGAAGCAAGAAACAGCGCGACAGTCGCGACTTCTTCAGATTGCCCCATCGTTCCCCGAGGAATTAGGGATTCGAAATACTGCCTCGCTTCCTTAGTGAGAACTGATTCCTGCATCGGTGTGGCAATAGCACCGGGAACCAGCAGGTTCACTCGGATTTTTCTGCCCTTCAGTTCGTTGAGCCAAGTGCGTGCGAAGGAGCGCAGCGCCAACTTGCTAGCCGCATACACGCTGAAACCAGGAAAACCTTTCGCCGCAGCATTGGACCCGGTCATGAAGATAGATCCGCCATCGTTGAACAGTGGCAACGATTTCTGCACCGTAAAGAGGGTGCCGCGCACGTTCAGGTCGAAGGTCTTATCGAAGTGCTGCTCGGTGATCTCCCCCAGCGGAACGGGTTCGCCTATGCCGGCACTCGCGAACAGGACGTCGATCTTGCCCTTTTCCCGCTTCACGATGTCGAACAGCCGGTCGAGGTCGTCGAGATTGGCTGCGTCCCCCTGGACTCCGGTCACGTTCCGAGCAATCACCTTGACCGCTTCATCGATCTGCTCCTGCTTCCGGCCTGTGATGAAAACATAGGCGCCTTCTTCCACAAAGAGCTTGGCGCTCGCCAGCGCCATGCCGCTCGACCCACCCGTGATGACTGCAACCTTACCTTCCAGCTTTCCCATAATTGCTCCCTTCGGCAGATGTCTGGCATCCACTACACAGGAATAGATTCCCTTCGTTGTGGACGAGAACTGCCTAGGAGTCCTAATATTTTGTCCATTCGTCCAAATAAGGAGGGCGGGTTGGATTTCGGTGAATGCATCATCGATGATGCACTCACCAAGATCCGCAGCTATCAGATGGCCGAAAAGCCGCCGTCGACAGCCAACTCCACCCCATTCACGTAGCTCGCTTCGTCGGAAGCAAGAAACAGCGCAACTGCCGCAATCTCTTCTGGACGTCCCATCGTGCCCCGCGGGATCAGGGACTCGAACATTTCCCTTGTCGCCTTGTCGAGTCGCTGGGAGTCCGGCGTGTTGACCTGTCCCGGGCTCAGCACGTTCACCCGGATCTTTCTGCCCTTCAGCTCGTTGAGCCACGTGCGTGCGAACGAGCGCAAGGCGGCCTTGCTCGCCGCATATACGCCGAAGCCAGGAAAGCCTTTCACCGAAGCAACGGAGCCGGTCATGATAATCGATCCGCCATCGTTGAAGAGCGGTAACGCCTTCTGCACGGTAAACAGCGTTCCGCGCACAATCAGGTCGAAGCCTGCATCGAAGTGTTCCTCGGTAATATTCCCCAACGTGGCGGCTTCTCCCTTGCCAGCGCTCGCAAAAAGGACATCGATCTTGCCCTTCTCCCGCTTCACCGTTTCAAACAGGCGGTCGAGGTCGTCCAGATTGGACGCGTCACCGCGCACGCTGGTCACGTTCCGGCCAATCACCTT
>DATAYL010000249.1:0-28907 GCA_036272575.1 Bryobacteraceae bacterium
GGGATTCGCCAGGTATCCGTCGAAGAAATGCTCCGCATCGTATACCACTTCGCGGCCGTGCTTAATCAAGTGAGAGACGGTGTCCGCAATCAGCTCGAGATTTTCTTCCTCGGAAATTCCGAGCGCGCACTTGACGTGAAAATCCCAGGTCTTGCCGAAGATGGAAACGACAGGCGTCTCGGCGGCCAATAACTCTCTTACGTTAGGATCCTGCTCGACGGCGTTTCGGGCAAAGCGAGTTGCTCCAAAGGCGGTCAACTTCGCATGTTTCCACTTCACGCTTTTGGCGCGCGCGAAGAATTCTTTGTCCCTGGGGTTCGATCCAGGCCACCCGCCTTCGAGATAGTCGATTCCCAATTCGTCCAGCTTCTCGGCAATCATTAATTTGTCTTCGACCGAGAAAGAGACAGCCTCGCCCTGCGTGCCATCTCGCAGCGTGGTATCGAACGTGAAGACTCTCATAATAGAATGTTTCGCAACCTTCTTCTTGCTTCCTGAAAATTTCTCGCTAAAAATCAAAGGCCACCAGCTGGATCTCCCCGCCGGTGGCCTCGAAAAGTCGTTCTTACACAAGGTCTCAGGCGGGGCCGCTAATTGCCACGCTGATAATAAGTCCGCTAAGAATATGCCGGATCATAAGACCAATTGCTTACCAGTATAGGACACATGAGGGTCGAGGCGCAGACCGTTTAAGCCTTTTCGAGTAATATCCGCTTGAGGAAAATGAGCTGCCCCAAGTGGTAGGAGTTATGGTTGGCCGCGACGAGGGCTTCGCGCAGCAGTGTTTGCCCGTCGCCGTGGGCAAAGGCTGCGAAAAGATCTTCCTTCTCAAGTAGCGCGGCGAGTTCCCGGCGATCCTGAAGAAGGGCTTTCACGCTGTTTTCCCAAGCTTCATTATTGGGAGGAGCGGCGGTCTTGGGCCAGTATCCTTTTGGGAACTCGGGCGACTTATGTTCCGGATTGCGGGAAAAGTCTAAAATATCCCGTTGCGCGATGCGCATATGGTCAACAAGTTCCCAGGCGGAATGCGGCACGCCGGCCGGTTTCGCGCCATACATATCTGGTTTGAAATCTTTGACAGCGTCTTCAAAGGTGGCGTGGGATTCGCCTCCATCGAGAGCACTCACCAGTTGTTTGCGTAAAGTTTCGAGGTTTGCTTGATCCATATCCGGATGGATCGTTTCCCGAGCGCTTGATTTCGCCTTAGCTGGCAGGCGTGTCTCCCTTACTGATGCGCCGCGCCGCTGGCTGGCGGGGAAACCGGTCCACGATAGGGCGGCAGAACCAGGGGGCTCGGCTGTACCGCTGGCGGATTGGGCGCCTCGACGTTGGTTGGCGCGTTGGGCATCGGTGGCCCGCCCGGATGCCACGCCGGCGGACGTGCCAGCAAATTCTTCATGTCGGGTAATTGCGATGGATCCCAGCCCCCGCCGAGCGCCATTATCAGCGCGACGCTCGCGGCCATTTCCCGCAACTGCGTCTGCACTTGCGTTTCGCGATTGGTGAGGACGGTTGTTTGCGCGGTGATTACATTCAAATAACTGTCAACGCCGGTCTTGTAACGAATGAGCGCCAGATCAAGATAGTGTGCCGACGAAGCGATGGCAGTTTGCTGTTGATCGATCTCCTGATTGAGAATGCGAAGATTGGCGAGATTATCTTCGACCGCTTGAAAGGCAGTTAGAACGGTCTGGCGATAGTTAGCCACCGCCGCGTCGTAGGAAGCCTCTGTTTGCTCCACTTGCGCCCGGCGCGCGCCGGCATCATAAAGGGTCTCGGAGGCGGTCGGCCCGACCGACCACAGGCGGCTGGGCCAGGTGAACCACTGCGTAAAACTGGAGGTCTGAAACCCGCCGGAAGCACTCAGGGTCACGTTCGGATAATAGGCTGCGCGCGCTACACCGATCTGTGCATTGGCCGAAGCTACCTGTCTCTCAAAAGCCGCGATATCAGGCCGTCGTTCCAGCAACACCGAGGGTAGTGCTACCGGCACCGGCGGTGGGTTCGGATTAAAATTGCCCGGAGGCAAAGTAAAGTTGGCTGGAGACTTTCCGATCAGCATGGCGATCGCGTGTTCAAACTGCGCGCGGCTTGTGCCTAGATCCGTCAATTGGGCGTTCGCGGTATCGAGCTGTACCTCGGCCTGCGTGACGTCCTGCTCGGAGTCGATGCCGGCGCGGTAAAGCGCGATCGTCAGGTTCAGGGAAGCGCCATAGTTTTTGAGAGTGTCTTGCAGAATGGATTCCTGGGCGTCGATGGCGCGAACCTCGAAGTAGTCTGTCGCGAGTTCTGACTGCAGGCTAAGCAGCGCGGTAGCCACATCGGCAGCGCTCGCCTGGGCCGAAAAGGCGTTCGCGGCAATCGTATTGCGGATACGATGCCAAAAATCGACCGTATACGAAACGTCGAGGGGGAAGTTGTAATTGTTGGTGGCTGCCGAGCTCGATGAAGTGGAACCGCCGCCAGCCACCACGCGCGTGCCCCGGATGGTTGAGGAGATGCGCGTGTTGCTAAAGGAAGGCGTTGCGCCAATGGTCGGGAAGAGCGAAGAACGCGCCGATGCCACGAGAGTCCGCGCCGAGCGGAAGTTTGCTTCCGAAACTGCCAGGCTTTGATTACCGGTGCTCACCTGCTCTTCCAGCGTATTCAATACCGGATCGTTATAAAGCTCCCACCAATTGGAGCGCAGCTTGTCGTCGCCTGGTTGAGCGATCTTCCAGCCCTTGCCTTCCTTGAATTCCTGCGGACCTGTCTCCTTATAAGCCACCGGCGCGGGCATCGAAGGCTTCACGTATTTGGGAGCCGGATTGCAGGCTGAAAGCAGCGCGAGTACGACAATGGCGCAAGAGAGCGCAACGTTCTTCCAATAGCTGAGATTCAGATGATCAAAAAAACTCATATCAGTTTCCGGCCTCATCAGTTCCAACGCTGATCCACCGGCGAAGATAAATCGGGCAATTTACCAGCTCAACATTGCGTCTGGCCTGTTGGGACAAATACTGCACAGCTTTCCGGTCGACCAGAGTGACTTCGCTGAGATCGAGGTAAATTTTCTGGTGAGATCCTCTCGCCTCGGAGATGAACTCTTCCAGTTCGTTCAGCGAATCTTCGCTGAACCTGCCGTTAAGCAACAGCGTAAGGGCGCCCTGAGCCGGGTGCTCCTCCGGAATGATCTTGTACTGCGTGTCCATGGCGATTGCTTGGTCAACTTCCGGCAACGTTTAACCAACCGCCTCCGCTGGGGCTTCGGGAGCGTGACCTTGCCGCACTCCTCGAAGCCACAAGCTGAACCGATCCATGTAGAGATAAATCACGGGCGTGGTGTATAACGTAAGAGCCTGGCTGACGATGAGGCCGCCGACGATGGTGATCCCGAGTGGCCGGCGCAGTTCTGAACCGGTTCCTGTCCCGAGCGCCAGCGGTAGTCCGCCCAGCAGCGCGGCCATGGTGGTCATCATGATCGGACGGAAGCGCAGCAGGCAGGCTTGGAAGATCGCTTCTTTGGGCGTAGTCCGGTCGCGCCGCTCTACTTCCAGTGCAAAATCGATCATCATGATCGCGTTCTTCTTGACGATTCCGATCAGCAGAATAATGCCGATAAGCGCGATAATGCTGAGTTCTGTTTTCGTCACCTGCAACGCCAGAATCGCGCCTACGCCGGCCGAAGGAAGCGTGGACAAAATAGTGATCGGGTGAATCAAGCTTTCATAGAGAATTCCTAAGACGATATAGACCGCGACGAGCGCCGCCGCGATGAGGAGGGGCTCGTTTGATAGCGACGACTGAAAGGCTTGCGCCGTGCCGGTGAAGTTAGTGTTGATGGTGGTCGGCATACCTGCTTTTTCCTCCATCAGGTTGATCGCGTCCACCGCCTGCCCGAGTGCGATGCCGGGCGCGAGATTAAACGACATGGTGACGGACGGGAACACACCCGAATGATTCACGGTCAGGGCTGCCGTCGCTGGTTGAAAGTGCGTGAAAGCTGCCAGGGGAACGGGGCCGCCGGTGGTCGAGGGCACGTACACCTCTCTCAGCCCGGTTGGATTCTGCCAAAATACCGGATTCACCTCCATCACAATGAAGTACTGATTCAGAGAGGTAAACGTCTTCGCAATTTCGCGTTCGCCGAATGCGTCATAGAGCACATTGTCGAGCGTCTGCGGCGTGATGCCAAGCCGGAACGCCGTCGGCCGGTCAATCACCAGGTTGGCCTCGAGTCCGCTGTTCTGCTGATCGCTATTTACGTCGGTGATTTCCGGCATCTTTTTCATGAGCAGAAGCAGTTTGGGAGCCCAAGACGTCAGTTCCACGAGATTGTCGCTCTGTAACGTGTATTGATACTGCGCGGCGGTCTGCCTGCCACCAACCCGCACGTCTTGCGCAGCCTGCAGAAACAGCGTAATGCCCGGCACGGAGTTGAGCTTCGGACGGAGGCGGGTAATAATCTGATCGGCTGTGACGCCGCGCTCCGGTAAAGGCTTGAGAGCCAAGAAACAGCGGCCAGTATTGGTAGTAGTGCCGCCGCCTCCGCCGCTAAACGCCTGTATCGTGGAGACAGCCGGATCCTTCTGCACGATTGCCGCCAGCTGCGTGATTTTCTTCTGCATCGACTGAAAGGAGATCGATTGATCGCCCATGAAATTACCGTTGATGCGTCCGGTGTCCTGTTGCGGAAAAAAACCCTTGGGCACAATGACGTACAGATAAATGTTCAAGCAAAGCGTGCCGATAGCAATCAGCAAAACCAGCGCCGAATGCCGCAATACCCAGGAGAGGCTGACTTCGTAAATCTTGAGAATGAAGTCGAAGAATTTCTCGCTGGCCAGGTAGAGCTTGCCGTGATGTTTGCCGTCGCCCAACAGCCGCGAGCACATGGTGGGCGTCGTGGTGAGTGAAATCACCATGGAAACCAGGATCGTGAGTGAGAGCGTCACCGCGAACTCGCGGAATAGGCGCCCCACAATTCCGCCCATCAACAAAATAGGAATGAATACCGCCACCAGAGAGACGCTGATCGAAAATACGGTTGACCCGATCTCGGAAGCTCCCTTTAGCGCGGCTTCGGCCGCGTTCATCCCTCGTTCGCGATAGCGCGTGATGTTTTCCAAAACCACAATCGCGTCGTCTACGACAAAACCCGTCGAGATCGTCAGGGCCATCAGCGAGAGATTGTCCACGCTATAGCCGAGCAGGTACATGATGCCGCAAGTCCCAATCAGAGAAGTGGGTACTGCCACCGTCGGGATCAAGGTGGCCTTCACATCCCGGAGGAACAGAAACACTACCAATACGACGAGGCCGACCGAGATCATCAGCGTGCGTTCCACATCTTTGACGGACGCCCGAATGGTGATCGTCTGATCTAGAGTGATGGTCAGATCGATGGCTGGGCTGATGGCCGAGTGCAGCTGCGGCAGCGCGGCTTTAATGCCGTCCACCGTGTCGATAATGTTTGCTCCGGGCTGCCGGAAAATGATCAGCAGAGCCGCTCTTTTGCCATTTGCCAAACCGAGAGAACGCACCGTTTGTACGGAATCCGTGACTTTGGCGACGTCCGTCAGCTTGAGCGTTGAACCATTGCGATAAGCCAGCACCAGCGGCTGGTAATCGGCGGCATGCAGGAGCTGATCGTTCGCTCCGATGAGCCAGTTGTGGGTGCTATCGGAGAAACTACCCTTGGCTAAATTGTCGGTCTGCGCGCTGATCACGGTGCGCACATTCTCCAGGCTCAAACCGTTGCTGTTGAGCTGTGTGGGATTCACATCGATGCGGACAGCGGGCGCTGAACTGCCACCCACGACGACTTGTCCCACTCCCCGGATTTGCGAAATGCGCTGTAGAAGAATGGTGGAGGCCGCGTCATAAAGTGCCGACGGCGGTAGTTTGTCCGAGGTCAGCGCGACGATCATAATCGGCGCATCGGAGGGATTCACTTTCCGGTAAGTCGGATTGCCTGGTAAATCAGCGGGCAGGTAACTGCGGGCTGCATTGATCGCTGCCTCCACATCGCGCGCCGCCGCGTCTATGTTGCGGTTCAAATCGAACTGCAGCGTAATGCCGGTCTGGCCGAGTGAACTCGCCGACGTCATTTCCGTCACGGACGAGATTCGGCCAAACTGACGTTCGAGCGGCGTCGCTACGGAAGACGCCATGATTTCCGGACTCGCTCCCGGCAGTGAAGCCTGCACGGAGACGGTCGGGAAGTCAACCTGTGGCAGCGGCGAAACGGGTAGTAAGCGAAAAGCTACCGCCCCAGCCAGACCCACCGCCACGGTCAACAGGGCCGTCGCCACCGGCCGCCGGATGAATAATGCGGAGATGCTCACGGCTGGCTCCCCGAAGGCATAGGCGCGGCATGTACATCGGACTCTGCCCGGCTGTGGCGCTTTCTGAATCGCAGTAATCGGCTCGCAATGTCATCGAAAAAGAGATAGATGACCGGTGTGGTGTAAAGCGTCAGCAGTTGACTTAGCAATAAGCCGCCGATGATCGTGATGCCCAGCGGCCGACGTAATTCCGAGCCCACACCCGTACCGAAAGCGAGCGGCACCGCGCCGAGTAACGCGGCCATGGTCGTCATCATAATCGGACGAAAGCGCAGCAATGAGGCCTGATAAATCGATTCATACGGCGATTTGCCTTGGCCGCGCTCCGCGTCAAGCGCGAAATCGATCATCATGATCGCGTTCTTCTTCACAATGCCGATCAGCAAGACAATCCCGATGATGGCGACCACGGTCAGCTGCTGACGGCAGATCATCAGTGCCAGCAGCGCACCTACACCCGCCGACGGCAGCGTGGAAAGAATCGTGATGGGATGAATGTAGCTTTCATACAAAACACCCAACACGATATAGACAGTCACTAATGCCGCTAGAATCAACAACGGCTCATTGGTAAGAGAAGCGACGAACGCCTGCGCCGTACCCTGAAACGACGCTTGCATCGCCGGTGGCGGAGGCATCTCCGCTTCGACTTTCCGAATTTCATCCACGGCTTCGCCGAGCGATCCATTCGCGGTTAGATTGAACGACACTGTGGTCGCAGGAAACTGTCCGATATGGCTGATCAGAATCGGCGTCGAGTCGTTCGAAAAATGGGTGAGCGCGCTAAGCGGGATCGGCGTGCTGTTCGTCGATTTGATGTAGATGTCATGCAAATTCTGCGGACGAAGGTGGAACTGCGGCAGCACCTCCAGAATGACGTGATACTGGTTCAACTGCGTGAAAAGTGTGGAAACCTGGCGCTGCCCGAAAGCATCGTAAAGCGTCTCGTCCACGTCCTGAGCAGTGATGCCCAAGCGCATCGCTGTCGGGCGATCGATATTGACGGCCGCTTCTAAGCCGTGCGTCTGCAGGTCGCTGGCAACATCCGCAAGCACCGGAATGTCCTTCAGCCTTTGCACAAAGCGCGACGCATAGCTCGCCAGTTCATTGGGGTCCGGATCTTCCAGGCTGTATTGATATTCGGTGCGGCTGACGATGTCTTCTACCGTGAGATCCTGAATCGGCTGCATGTAAAGCGCGATTCCGTCGATCTTACTCAGTTCCGGCTGCAGCCGGCGGATTACGTCCGAGGCACTGATTCCCCGCTGCTCGAGCGGCTTCAAGTTTATTTGAATACGCCCGGAGTTCGTCGTCGTATTCGTGCCATCTACTCCGATGAACGAGGACAGACTTTGGACGCCCGGATCCTGCAGAATGACGGCCGCCAGGCGCTGCTGCAATTTGGACATCTCCGTGAAGGAGACGCTCTGATCTGCTTCAGAAACAGCCTGGATTTCGCCCGTGTCTTGCACCGGGAAAAACCCCTTCGGGATCACAATGTATAGATAGATGGTCACCCCTAGAGTGGCCAGCGCCACGAGCAGCGTGGCGGTCCGATACCGCAATACCCAGGTCAGGGTTTTGCCGTAGAAATCTATGGTGCTCTCGAACACCCTTTCCGAAGCGCGATAGAAACGTCCCTCCTGGGCGTCGGTTTTGTGCCGAAGAAGTTTGGCGCAGAGCATCGGTGTCAACGTCAAAGAGACGAATGCGGAAATAATGATCGTGACCGCCAGCGTGACCGCGAATTCGCGGAAAAGCCTGCCCGTGATGTCTCCCATGAACAGCAGAGGAATGAGTACGGCAATCAGCGATATGGTTAACGACAAAATCGTGAAACCGATCTGCTCGGCGCCCTTCAGGGCAGCCTGCAACGGCCGCTCGCCTTCCTCCACGTAGCGCATGATGTTCTCGATCATGACGATGGCATCATCTACCACGAAACCCGTTGAGATTGTCAATGCCATCAGCGTGAGGTTGTTCAGGCTGTAGCCGAGTATGTACATGACGGCGAAGGTACCCACGAGTGAGAGCGGTACCGCGATGCTTGGAATAAAAGTCGCGGCGAGATTTCGCAGGAACACGAAAATGACTGCAACCACGAGGCCGATACAAACTAATAGTTCGAACTCCACATCGGCAACCGAAGCGCGAACTGTAATCGTTCGGTCCGTTAGCGTAGCGATTCCGATTGAAGAAGGAATGGTGGCGCGCAACTTTGGTAATAATGCGTTCACCCGATCGACTACCTGGATGATATTGGCGCCGGGTTGCCGTTGAATATTGACGATCACGGCGGGTACCTGATTCATCCAGGCCGCCTGGTTCGTGTTCTCGACGCCGTCGAACACGTTAGCCACGTCCTTCAGCATGACCGGCGCGCCGTTCTTATAGGCCACGATGACCTGGTCATACTCCTTTGCGGAAATCAGCTGATCGTTGGCGTTGATCTGATAACTCTGGTGGGCGCCGTCAAAATTGCCCTTGGCCTGGTCCACACTGGTGGCGGTAAGCGCGGTATGGACATCCTCCATGTTGATTCCGTTCGATGCGAGCCGGGTGGGATTGACTTGAATCCGCACCGCCTTTTTCTGGCCGCCGCTGATGGTGACGGCGCCCACCCCGCTGAGCTGAGAGATCTTCTGTGCGAGACGGGTGTCGGCAAAGTCCTGCACGTCCTGTAACGCCATCGACTTCGACGTAAGGGCCAGCGTCATGATCGGTGCATCTGCCGGATTAGTCTTGCTATAAACCGGGGGCATGGGCAGATCCACCGGCAGAAACGTCTGCGCGGCGTTGATCGCGGCCTGTACTTCCTGTTCGGCCACATCGATGTTCAAAGTGAGCGCGAACTGAAGAGTGATCACCGAGGCGCCATTCGAGCTCGTGGAAAGCATCTGGTTCAAGCCAGGCACTTCGCCGAGCTGCCGCTCGAGCGGGGCGGTGATGGCGGACGCGCTCACCGATGGGCTCGCGCCTGGATAGAAAGTGACCACCTGCATCGTCGGATAATCGACTTCAGGCAATGCGGACACCGGCAGTTGCTTGTAAGCCACCACGCCGACCAGCAGGATCGCGGCCATCAACAAGGAGGTTGCGATTGGCCGGAGAATAAATGGCCGCGACGGATTCACTTGGTCTTGCCCTTCTGAGCTTGCGGATTTTGTTGCGCCGTGTTGATGGAAGTGTTGGCGTGCCCTTGCTCAGGTGGCTGGGTATTCTCCTGCGCCTGGTTCATCGCGTTCGATGCGCCGGCGCCCGGCGTACTCGGCTTGCGCACAACCACTTTGGTTCCATCCTGCAGCTTGTCGAACCCATCGGTGACCACTACGTCTCCGGGTTTCACGCCCGTTACAGCGGATTGCTCTCCATCCGTCGTCGCAACCGTGATATTGGTCGATTTCACCGTATTGCCAGAGCCCAGCAGATACACGAAAGCCACATCGTTGTTTCTTTGTATCGCCGCATTGGGTACGATATTCACGCCCGTCAGTGTCTTAACCAGCAGCTTTGCGTTCACAAATTCATTCGGGAAGAGCTTGTAGTCCCGATTCTCGAAAATGGCGCGCCCCTTCACGGTGGAAGTCGTTGTATCTACCAGGTTGTCAAGAGTGAGCAGTGTTCCCTGTGACAGCTCCGTTACGTTGTCCGCGGTTAGCGCATCCACGCGCAGCTTGTGTCCCTTCTGCATCTGCGTTATGACATCGGAGATGTTGTTTTGGGCCATGGTGAAAATCACGGTAATGGGCGACAGTTGCGTAATCGTCAGCAGACCCGCCGTGCCGTTGGCTGCCACGATATTGCCCGGGTCCACTGACCGCAGCCCCACGCGCCCGTCAATCGGCGATCGGATCTGCGTGTAATCGACGTTGACTCTCGCCGCGTCCAGATTGCCCTGGTCCACTTTGACCGTGCCTTCGTCCTGATTGACGGTAGACTTCTGCGTGGCGAGCGTCTGCTCGGGGATGGCATGCTGGGCGAACGCCTGCTGGTAGCGCTCAAGATCGATGCGTGCGTTGGCTAAGGTCGCCTGGTCCCTCTCCAACTGACCTTCCGCCTGTAGGGCTGTCGCCTGGTAAGGCCGGGGGTCGATCACCGCCAGCAAATCGCCTTTGTGCACCGTCTGTCCTTCGCGGTACTTGACGTCTACCAGCGCGCCGGCCACACGGCTGGTTACCGTGACCGTATACACCGAAGTGACAGTTCCGAGCGCATTGATGTACTCGCCCATGTTGCCCTTCTTCACCGTGGCAGTCGAGACTGGTATTGCGCCGCCATTGCGCCCGTGCCGTCCGGCGCCTTGGGCGGATGCGCTGCTGGTGCTTGGGCTGGCTTTCGAGTTTCGATGCAGAAGCCAGAGGCCCACGCTCAGCAGGAGCGCTATGACAATGAACCAGATCACCCACCGCAATGGCTTCTTCGCCGGCGGACGTGAGGGCTCTAAAGAGGGAGACGCAGTCGTTTCGGCCCGAGTAGCCGGAGTGTTTGTATCTAAGTCCATGCGGGGGTCCATGCCAGGCTTGTCGTCGCGGAGATATCACTCATCAACTCTCAATATTGAACAAATAGGGTGCCCTCTGCGACTGCCGAATGGCTACCCGCCGCTATGCCATTCGGCATAGGGCGCGGCTGCTTCCCTCCGTTACACTGAAAAAAGGCCGATCTTGTGCAGTTCACTTCAGTGCTTAGCGGCAACCACTCGCATTAAAAGCTTGCGTTTGCTTCGGCTTGTGTCTCCGGTGTGCCTGCTGGTGAGCGCGCTCGCAATGCAAGCTTTTGCGCTCGACCCGGCCAAGTCGATGTCGCAATACGCGCATCGCATCTGGAGCCAGGAAGAAGGCCTGTTTCAACCGACCATCTACTCCCTCCTGCAGACACACGACGGCTTGATCTGGCTCGGCACCCAAGATAGTCTCATTCGCTTCGACGGTATTCACTTCCGCGAATTCGACGAGGGGCAATCTGTCTTACACGGTAGCCTCATACGGTCCTTAGCCGAGGACCGGTACGGCAATTTGTGGGTCGGCTCTCTCGGCAGCGGACTGGTTCGTATTTCACCCGACGGCCAGGTCAAGCAGTTCTCGACGCAACAGGGGCTCAAAAGCAGTTCGGTTTTCAAGGTGATTCCCATGCCCGATGGGTCCGTGTGGGCGTGTACTAGCGACGGCCTGGTGCGTATCACCAAGGGTCGAGTTCAAATCATCACTACTGCTCAAGGTCTGCCCACGAATCGTATTCGCACTGCGTGTGTCGCAAGCGATGGATCGCTATGGGTCGCCGGCCTGGACTTCGGTTTGAGCCACCAGGTGGGATCCCGCTTTGTCAGCGTTCCGCTGCCGTCCGCCTTCCGAGGATCGAGTATTGAGGCGTTGCAATGCTCGTCTGACGGCGTTATTTGGATCGGAACCGTTTCCGGACTCACCAGCATCCCGGTGCAGACTGCGAACTCTTACACAACAGCGAGCGGACTGCCGGATGACGAGGTTTCCGCTCTAGCGGAAGGTCCCGATGGGACTCTATGGATCGGTACCAATGACGGAATTACCCGCCTGAAAAACGGTGAATTGAGTGTGTATCGCCCGCGCGACGGTTTGTCTCACAGCCAGGTTTTGGCTCTGCTCGTCGATCGCGAAGGCGATCTCTGGGCCGGCACGAAAAACGGCCTGGATCAGTTCGCCGATGGCAAGGTCACACCGTTCACCATGAATGAGGGGCTGCTGAGCAACGATGTCGGGCCCGTTCTCGAAGACAAGTCCGGCCACCTCTGCATCGGTACGCGTGACAAGGGTCTGGATTTTTTTGACGGCCGCCGTTTCCAGGCGCTGACTACACGGCAAGGATTGACCAGCGACTCGATTCTAAGCTTGGCCGTGAACGCGGCGGGCGACCTCTGGGTTGGCACTACGGGCGGCCTCAATCTCGTCCGCGATGGAAAAGTGGCAGCTTCCTATCGCGCCAAAGATGGCCTGCTGGGGCGCGAAGTGCGCAGCCTTTTTGTCGATTCCGAAGACACTCTGTGGATTGGAACCGATCACGGGCTCGAACAATGGATAGCCGGCAGGTTTCGTGTGGTTCAGCCGGGCAGCAATGCCTCGCATAATCCGGTTCTCGCCATGAGTGGCGATCGCGGGGTGCGCTTGTTCGCCAGCCTGGGCGATTCCAGCCTCGATATCTTTCGCGACAATCGCTTCTCCTTTCATTCGCTCGCAACTACCCACGCCGTCGATTGTTTCCTGCTCGATCCGGCCCAACATACCATCTGGATGGGCACGCTTGGTTCCGGATTGCTGCGCTGGAAAAATGGCATCATCTCTCACCTGTACGTGAAGGATGGACTCTACGACAACCGCATTTACGGCATTTTGCGGGATGACAAGTCCAACTTTTGGATCGCTTCCAGTAAAGGAATCTTTCGCGTAAGCGAGAAAGAAATTGAGGATTTCGCGGATGGTAAGCGCCAATCCGTCACCAGCCTCCCGTTTTCAACCGGGCAGCTGCGTTTTGAATGCCAGGCCGGGGTACAGCCGGCGGCCTGGCGCGCCAAAGATGGCCGGCTATGGTTCTCAACCACCACGGGCGTCGTCGTCGTAAATCCGAATCACCTGCAAAGTAACCAGGCGCCGCCGCCCGTGAAGATCTTTTCGATCGTCGTTGATGGCGAAAGAACGCAGCCCGTCGGCGTGTTACATATCAAGCCTCGGCAAGCCAATAACCTGGAGATCCGTTACGCCGGGTTGAGCTTCGTGTCCCCCGAGAAAGTAACGTTTCGCTATCGTCTGGAGGGCTACGATCGCGCCTGGATCGATGCCGGCAACCGGCGGGAAGCGTTCTACACAAACCTGCCTCCGGGTCCATTCAATTTCGTCGTGGAGGCCCGCAACTCCGATGGAGTCTGGAGTTCGCAGCCCGCCGCGCTGGCCTTTGTGGTTGAGCCGCGCCTTTATCAGCGCCGCTGGTTTTTTCCCGCGCTGGCGCTGCTGATCGGATTACTGGTGTTTGCCGGCCTGCGTCTGCGCATCCGCCGTCTCAAGCAACGCTTTTCGCTGGTGCTCGCCGAGCGCAACCGCATCGCGCGCGAACTGCACGATACGCTGCTGCAGGGGCTTTCGGGCATTACTATGCAAATGCAGGCCCTGTGGACGAAACTGCCGCATTCGCCGGAGAAGGAGTTCCTGGGCAGCATCATCGGAGATGCCGGCCGATGCTCGCGCGAAGCGCGGCAATCTCTCTGGGGTTTGCGCAGCAAGGAATCGCGTGAATCCTCGTTCTCACAGAAATTGTCCGTTATGGCTCGCCAGTCAATTGCCGCGCGTCATATCTCGCTTTCCGAACAAATCGAGCCGGTCGATCTTTCCACTTTTCCCGACGCTGAATACCAAATGCTGCGCATTGCCCGCGAAGCCATTACCAACACTTTGAAGCATGCGGGCGCGCTCCATTTGACGATCAAACTGCGGCAGACTGGAGATGTGGTGTCCCTTGCGATCGAAGATGACGGGTTCGGCTTCAGTGGCACGGACAAAGCAAGGCATGGACACTTCGGGATGCAGGGGATGCGCGAGCGCGCCGCCGAAATCGGGGCTGATCTCTCGATCGCGAGTTCAGCGGCCGAAGGGACCCGCGTCAGCGTCTACCTGTCGCTTTCGCAAAAGAGTTCGCCAGAGGGTAACCACCGCCCCGTAGACGCACATCAAACAAAGTAGGCAGCCACTTGGACTCTTCCCCAAAGATTCGCATCCTCTCCGTTGACGATCACGAACTCGTTCGCAAGGGCATTGCCGCCATACTCGCGACTGAGGCCGATCTGGAACTGGTCGGCGAGGCGGCCGACGGCGCCGAGGCGATCCGCCTTTATCGCCAGTACCTTCCTGATGTGACACTGATGGACTTGCGCCTGCCCGATCAAAACGGCATCCAGGCCACCCGCGAAATCCGAGAGCAGCATCCGGAGGCCAGGATCATCGCGCTCACCTCTTACGATGGCGATCAGGACATCTATCGCGCGCTAGAGGCTGGCGTCCGCGGTTATCTGCTCAAGGAAATGGTGCACACCGAAGTAGTCCGCGCCATCCGCGTGGTTTTCTCCGGTAAGCGCTTCATCCCGAGCGAAGTGACTCAACAGCTGAACGGCTTTTTCCCGGAGGTTGCACTCACCCGGCGAGAGGTGGAAGTTCTGTCGCTCGTGGCTCGCGGATTCGGCAACAAAGAAGTCGGCGACGTGCTCGGCACCGCCTCCGGTACGGTCAAAATGCACGTGCAAAGCATCCTCGGCAAACTCGGCGCCAAAGATCGCACGCATGCCGTTACGATCGCCTTGCGCCGCGGCATTATTCATCTGCACTCGCCCGAACTGGCCAATTCCATTCTCAATGGTTGACGATCCGCCGGGCGAGCGGTACGTCAAGATTCCACGTTCCGGCCGCGACATCATTCTGAGTTGGATCAAGAAAGGTATCGCTGCGCTGGTGGTGCTCGCGGCGGTTTCCTACCTGCTCGATTACCTGGTCCTGCGTATCCGCATCGCCACGAACGCCACTCCGTTCGGAACGGTCACCGTGCACCCGGTATTAGCCATTCCCCAGAAAAACCGCAGCACCGAATTCATGGTGCAGGATCCCCAGGACCAGGCCTGCGTCCACTCTCTGTTTCCCCATGCCGGTGATCTACCTTGCTGGTACCTTGCCCGGCACCGGGAACAGCAAATAAACATGTAATGTTTGACGGATAATATGGGCTTGCGAAGTATCAGGCTAGCCATATTGACGCTACTCGCCGCCCTTATACAGTCTCCTCCTTTATACGCGCAAACGCCGTCTGATGCACAACAACTCGAATCGCGCGGCGATTGGAAGGGCGCCGAGGAAATCTGGCGGCAGCTGCTGAAGCAAAATACAACAGACTACCGGCTCTGGGCAAGTCTGGGGATCGCGCTTTCTCATCAGGACCGTTTCGCGGACGCCTTGACCGCTTACCGCAAGGCCTTGGCGCTTCACCCCAACGATGCGCAAACTGAGCTCAACCTGGGCATCGCCTACTTCAAAATGGGGCGTCTCTCTGAAGCCATCGCTCCGTTGCGTGCCGCCGCTCGATCGCTTGGAAGCGCGCCGCAGACGAACGTCCTGCTGGGCATGTCGCTTTACGGGACGGCGCACTATCGCGAAGCAACTCCTTATCTGGAAAACGCCTGTACATTCCAGCCCGCTAACCTCGAGCTGCAGCGTACGCTGGCGCAGAACTATCTCTATTCCGGCGCCTATGATCAGGCGATGGTCGCGTTCAAAAAAATGCTGGTGGAAAATCCTGATTCGCCCCAGGTGCACGTGCTGCTCGGAGAAGCGTATGATGCCGCCAACCGGGAAGACCTCGCGATCGAAGAATTCCGCGCCGCCACAGAAGCGGCATACCTGCCAAACGCATATTTCGGATTAGGCTACCTGCTTTGGAAGACACACAATTACCAGGAAGCGGCCCGGGAGTTTGAAAAAGAACTGGCCAGGGATTCGAACAATTCGCAGGCTCTCGCGTACCTGGCCGACATTCTGTTGAAACAAGGGGACGTTCAGCGAGCCGAGACTCTCCTCAGGCGCTCCATCAGTCTGCGCCCGGACAATCACCTCGCCTTCGTAGATCTTGGAACGATCGAAACCGAACATAAGCAATTTCAGGCGGCAAAACAGCATCTCAAACGCGCCGTGAGTCTCGACTTCAAGCAAGCCGATGCGCATTACCGCTTGGCTCGCCTCAATCGAGCCACCGGCGATACCGCACAGGCCGAGCGCGAATTTGCGCTCGTGAAGCAGCTCGAGCAACACAAAACCGATCAATCGCTGCTTCAGGTCAGCGGGGCAGTGAAGAAATAACCAGGGTAAAGCACCCTCCAGGCCGATCCTGCGCAGCAGTTCTGCACGAACACGATCGGCCACCATGTTCATCATTTCAGCTCCCTCCTGCGCCGAATCGATGTGAACACGGACGTGTGCGTGGCAAATGTCAGACGGTTGATTGATTATCATTCTTGGTGGGTAAAACTCTCTCGATCATCCGGGATTTTGGCTTCGGCAAGAATGGGGACTGAACTTCTAAAGCCGGTGGCAAACAGCGCGCGACGTTACGAAGCCGTGCTTCGCCTGATCGAGGTGCTTTCCGTGTGTCGGGAGCCGGAGGAATTGACGAAGACCCTCTCAGAGCAATTGGGGGAACTCCTCGATTTTTTCCAGTTCTACATTATCGTCTATAGAAACAATTCCACCGAGGTCGAATGGGCTGTCCTGGGTTCAGAGAAGAGCCTTATAAGTGCATATTCGGACGTGCCAGTCGAACAGCGGCCATCGTGGCGCGCGTACGTCACCCAGGAACCGTTCTACATCGTTGACTGGGACTCGGATGAAAGGGTTCCGGCGCGGCTTAAAGAAGGCATAGCAGCCCAAGGTCTTGAAATCGGTCCTTTGATTTTTGTCCCGCTCACGACGGCGCACCGCCAGCTGGGTGCCTTGGGGATGTCGGGCTCCCCTGGAACCGTTTACAGCAGCGATGACATTAGCTTTTTACAACTGATTGGTCGCGTCGTCGCATTCGCTATTGATGGAAATTTCAATCTCAGACGGGCCGAGGCAGCGCAGGCAGAATTACAACGACAGAATGAGCGGCTCCAGCGAAGTGAGAGAGAGCTGCACGAATTTATAGAAAGCATTCCGGAAATGGCCTGGTCCGGAGCTCCCGACGGTTCCTGCACGCTTGTCAATATGCGCTGGACGGAATATACAGGGCTTTCACTGGAAGATACCGTCGGTTCGGGGT
Source organism: Bryobacteraceae bacterium (assembly GCA_036272575.1). Classification (GTDB taxonomy): domain Bacteria; phylum Acidobacteriota; class Terriglobia; order Bryobacterales; family Bryobacteraceae; genus Bog-105. The sequence goes on from DATAYL010000249.1 coordinate 17,124, forward strand.
GGAAGGCTGTCGTTCATCCCGACGATCTAGAACGTCATCTCGAGAAGTGGCAAGCGTCGGTTGCCGCTGGCGAGCCATTCGAGCACGAGCTGCGGTTCCGCGCAAGTAACGGACAATACCGCTGGTTCCTGGTGCGGGGTGTAGCCCTACGCGATGAGCGCGACGAAGTCTTGAAGTGGTATGGAATCGCCACGGATATTGAGGACCGCAAACGCGCAGAGCAAGCGATAGGGGTTCAGAACAAACGGCTGCAGTTGCTCCTGAAGTTTACGAGCCAGATCACCTCGAAGCTGGAGCTTCGGGAAGTGCTGCGCGCTATTTCAGCGAGTGTCCGTGAAGTCATGCAGGGGGACGCAGTACATATCTCGCTGCCCGATGCGGGGCCTGGAAAATTTCGGGTCTACGCTTTGGATTTCCCGGAAGGCAAGGGTTTTGTTAAGGAAGAGATGGTGATCCCACCGGTCGGCGCCGTCAAAAGAGCTCTTGAAAAACTGGCGCCGGCTATCAGAAGCATAGCCGATAGAGACGAGTTCCCGTCTGACTATTATGAGTTGCTGGTCGCCGAGGGGGTGAAGCGACAGTGCGTGATACCGCTTGTGAACCGAGATCGAATTATCGGAGTTCTGGCGATTGCGCGGACCTCAGAGCGTTGCTTCATGCCCGACGAGATCCAGTTCCTCAGCGACGCGTCGGGCCAGATAGCCATCGCCATTGAGAATTCCCTCGCGTACCGCGAAATCAGCGAACTCAAAGAGAAACTCGCTCAGGAAAAACTCTACCTCGAAGAAGAGATCCGCGGCGGAATGGATTTCGACCAAATTGTTGGGAACAGCCAGGCGCTGAAGCAAGTTTTGAGACTGGTCGAAACCGTCGCGCCCAGCGATTCTACGGTTCTGCTACTTGGTGAGACCGGAACGGGAAAGGAACTGGTCGCGCGCGCTATTCATGAGCACAGCCGGCGCAAGGAGCGCATATTCGTGAAAGTGAACTGTGCTGCCATTCCAACGGGTCTGCTGGAGAGCGAGTTGTTTGGACATGAGAAAGGAGCATTCACCGGCGCTATCAGCCAAAAAGCCGGGCGATTGGAACTCGCGGACCGCGGCACACTTTTTTTAGACGAAGTAGGTGACATTCCGCTTGACATTCAGCCAAAGCTGTTGCGCGCGCTACAGGAACAGGAGTTTGAGCGGCTGGGAAGCACGCGTACTCTGAAGGTCAACGTTCGTCTGGTCGCTGCGACCAATCGCGAGCTGGAGAAGATGATTGCAAACCGCGAATTTCGCAGGGACCTGTATTACCGCCTAAATGTTTTCCCGATCCGGATACCGCCGCTGCGGGAGCGCAAAGACGATATTCCTTTGCTGATTGGTTATTTTGTCCAGAAATTTGCTAAACAAATGCAGAAGAATATTGAAAGAATTCCCAGGGCCGTCATGAACGCACTCACGGCCTGGGAATGGCCGGGAAACATTCGCGAGTTGGAGAATTTCGTGGAGCGCTCGGTAATCCTGACCCGCGGCAAGTCGCTCGAGGCGCCGCTGACGGAGCTGCGCAAATCGAAAATCGAGGGACACAAGAGTGATGAGCCGCAGGGCCACCAAGAAGACATTTCTCGCATCGTCGAAGAAACGATCAAGGCGCTGAGTGGCAAGAATCGCGTTAGTGACGGGCGAGCCAAGAAACAGCGCGACGAGATCGTGCGTGCACTCACTGAAAGCAAGGGGCGGGTTGGAGGGCCTAACGGTGCTGCCGCGCGCATGGGCATTAATCGGACGACGCTCCTGGCCCGGATGAGAAAGCTTGGCATCGATCCCGGGCAGTACGCCTGATATCCGCTCTATCGAACACTGTCGGAACCCCCGTTGACAGTGCTGACTCTATCCGCGACCGATTCCAATCTTCACCTGAGATATCAAGCGATTACAGTTCAGAAGTTTTGGTGCATGCATTGCGATGTGAATGGTCAGGGACGGGTGTGCATGTTGAAGATCTCGGTCGTCGAGGGTCCGCGTCAGCGCCGAATGATCCTGGAAGGTAAGCTGATCGTACCCTGGGTCGCGGAACTCGGGGCCGCATGCGAAGCGGCCAGAGCGAACCTGAATGGCCGTGAACTCATTGTCGATCTTACGAGCCTAACCGCGATCAGTCCAGAGGGAGAATGCGTGCTGCTGGAGTTGATGAACCAGAAGATCAAGCTCCAGTGTGGTGTGTTTATGAAAGAGGTGATAAGACAACTCGCTCATAAACGCCAGACAATGTCACCGCCTGCGGCGAATGAGAACTCCGACGTGGATTGCGAGAGCTAAACGTGGCAACACCCCTGATCGGCCAGGGCGGGTGTCAATACCTCCTTGACACTTTTGACACTTAGCCTGCGGTTCACGATTGCATTTGACGCGGCACCTCATAAATATCAATCGCTTACCGGAAAATCGGGACCTGGTACGAGGATTGCGTTCCAGTGGGGCGGTAAGAGAGTCCTCATGGAAACACATCAAAGTGGCTACTTCGCTGCGTATCGCAGCCTAACACTGACACGCGATGCCAATGGCGTGTTGGTTGTCGAATTTCACACCAACGGCGGACCGCTGATCTTTACAGCGCAGAATCACACGGAATTTGTCGATGCCTTTTACCGGATCTCGCAAGATCGAGCGAACAAGATCGTAATCCTGACGGGAGCAGGTGGGGACTTCATCCCAAGCGTCGACTTTTCATCGTTCGGCAACGTCGCCGACCCGGAGATCTGGAGCCAGATTCACGATGAGGGCGTGCAGATTCTTGAGAATCTAGCAAACATTCGGGTGCCCGTCATCGCGGCAATCGAAGGACAGGCTAACGTGCATTCCGAATATGCGTTAATGGCTGACGTGATTGTCGCGGGCGAAGGAGCTACCTTTAACGACTTACCGCACTTTGCCGGTGGCATTGTGCCGGGGGATGGAATCTTTACGACGTGGAGTTATCGCGCGGGAGCAGGAAGGGCAGAGGCTTTCCTGCTGAACCCGCAACCACTGACGGCGCGCAGCGCGTACGAATGGGGAGTAGTTGCCGAGGTTGTGCCAAATGGAAAAGCGCTCAGCCGGGCACGGGAATTGGCCGAGTTGTACCTGAAGGCGCCGGAGGTGACGCGGCGCAACACGCGCGTACACTTCATTCAACCGTTGAAGGAGCGCATCGTGCGCGAAGTTGGGTACGGACTGTCGCTCGAAGGAGCGTCGGCGGCCGATCTCGTGAAATCAATGCAGGCAAAGAGTGAACCCGTCGCCGAGAAAAGGAAAACCGCATGAATGAGCAAAAGACCAATTCACATACCCAGAATACGCAGCCGGAAGAATTCGATCTGGTGATTCTTGGCGGCGGTACCGGATCGACGATTGCCGCATGGACGTTTGCCGGGCAAGGGCAGCGCGTCGCGGTAATCGAACGCAAATACATTGGCGGATCGTGCCCGAACATTGCCTGTTTGCCCAGCAAGAACGTCATTCACAGCGCGAAGGTTGCCTCGTACCTGCGCAGGAGCCAAGAGTTCGGCATTCCTAGCAGAGACTTCGCGGTTGACATGCGCGCTGTTCGCGAACGCAAACGCAGGATGGTGTCGAGCTGGAATGACGCGTATCTCGGCAATTACAAGAAGAGCGGTGCAGAGTTCATCCTCGGTGTGGGGCGCTTCATCGGACCTAAAACGCTAGAGGCCGTGTTACCCGACGGAACAACGCGCCAACTCCGAGGGAGCAGTGTGATTATCGACACCGGTACTCGGGCTGCGGTCGATCCCATTCCTGGTCTGGTTGAAGCGCAACCGCTCACACACATCGAAGCACTCGAACTGGATGAAGTGCCCGAACATCTTCTGGTGATCGGGGGCGGCTATGTCGGATTGGAGCTAGCTCAGGCAATGCGCCGCTTCGGTAGCAAGGTTTCGGTGATCGACAGAAATGACCGCTTGCTGCACAGAGAGGACAACGATGTGACCGAGGCTCTCGGGAGTCTGTTTCAAGACGAGGGGATCGATGCCGTCTTGAACGCAAGCATGAAACGGGTTTCGGGGAAATCGGGCGATTCAGTAACCGTTGTTGTCGAGCAAGGCGGGAAACAAAAGAGCCTTGAGGGAACTCATCTGCTGGTCGCGGCTGGCCGAATACCGAACACAGACAATATCGGGCTCGAGCTGGCCGGCGTTGAACTGACTCAGCGCGGATTTATCAAGGTGAATGAGCATCTGGAGACCACAGCCCCTGGGGTTTGGGCGATCGGCGAGGTGGCCGGCAGCCCACAATTTACTCACGTCAGCGTTGACGATTTTCGTGTGGTCCACGACAGCCTTACGGGTGGCAAACGCGTGACGACTGGGAGGCTGATTCCGTTTTGTTTGTTTACCGATCCGGAACTTGCGCGCATCGGCCTCACTGAGAAGGAAGCGAATGCGCAAGGCATTCCCTATCGCCTGTTCAAAGTTCCGATGGAAGCGGTGTTTCGCGCGACCACCCTATCCGAAACACGCGGCTTCTTAAAGGCGCTGGTCGAGGTCGATGGGGATCGCCTTCTAGGGTTCACCGGTTTGGGGACCGGCGCGGGTGAGATTTTGGCATCTGTCCAAATTGCAATAAGTGCGGGACTGCCCTATACCGCGCTGCGTGACGCTATCCTGACTCACCCCACATTGGTTGAGGGGCTCATAACGCTGTTTTCATCGGCGGCGTCGGTACATACCGTTGCCGAGCCGGCTCCGGTGAATACATTGACAGGCGCATCGAAAACCGCACAGGTCCGGGCTTGAGTTGACGTTGTTTCAAACCCTCATAGCGTAAGAATCAAGAAGATGGTGAATATGAGCAGACTGTCTGATAAAGTGGCGATCGTGACGGGCGCCTCCAAAGGCATAGGCGCCGGGATTGCAACGGCATTGGCCGGTGCCGGCGCGCGCGTCGCCGTGAATTATGCCTCCGACAAGGAAGGCGCCGAACGAGTCGCTCAGGCGATTATCGACGGCGGGGGCAAGGCGATGGCGGTCGGGGCTGACGTGTCCAAGGTCGCAGATGTCGCACGGCTATTCAAGGAAGTGGATTCCGCCTTCGGGAGACTGGACGTTCTGGTCAACAACGCTGGGGTATTCCGCTTCGGCGCTATCACGGAGATCACGGAAGAGAGTTTTCATCTCCACTACAACATCAACGTGCTCGGGTCGATTCTCACTGTTCAGGAGGCGATCAAGCGGTTCGGCGCGGACGGCGGGAGCATCATTAACCTCAGCTCGATCGTCGGCTCGCATCCTGTAGCGGGAGCTCTGCTGTACGCCTCGACGAAAGGCGCGATCGAAGCGCTGACCAGGGGATTGGCGCTCGAACTGGCGCCGCGCAAGATCCGCGTCAACGCCATCGCTCCCGGTCATACGGAAACTGAAGGCAATATAGCTGCGGGGACATTTGAAGACGGTGCCGGTGCCGCTCTGGCTGAGAAGACGCCGCTCGGCCGGCTCGGTCGCGTGACGGATATCGCGCCGCTGGCGGTGTTCCTGGCATCAGACGAATCAGCCTGGATTACCGGAGAGGTCATTCGGGCCGCAGGCGGCCTTGTTGTGGCCATGTGAGTGCAATATCCTGGCCTTAGGCTGATTCGGAGAACTAATGCCGGCTGCTCCGCGCGAATTGTGGGCCGACATGAATACGATCAACGGACCACATAACCAAACTGCTGAGGGCCAAAAAGAGTGCGATCCATTGTGCGCGTTCTGCTGCGCAATTCACCGCTACATCTACGGAGTCGTTGACACCAAACAGCCTTTCGATGATCCAGCCGACGGATGCGAAGATAGCGAACGTCGCGCCAATGAGTCTCAAGGCCGTATAGGCAGGGGTCCGGCTTAAGAGCACCAACGAGGGCAAGATGGCGCATACCACGATCAGTTGCATGATCTCGATGCCCAGATTGAATCCCAGTATGCTCGCGATCCGCTGCCAGGGGTCGACGCCGAGATTCTGCAGTGTTGTCGCGAACGCCAATCCATGTATGAGGCCGAAACCAGCCGCGATCATGGGTTCGCGTCCAGGGAACAGTGGCCGCAAAGCATGAACGGCGGAAACCAGAATCGAAACGGCAATCAGCACTTCCACTGGGCGGCTGGGCAAAGAGACGAGTCCCGATGCTCCCAACGCCAGAGTGATTGAATGTCCAAGGGTAAACGCAGTTACGACGCGCAGAATCTGAATCAAGGTCCTGCGGACGCTGCCGAATGTCACCCAGCGAGAGCGGACCGCAAGCAGCGGGGCGGGTAGAAGCAGTGCTATCAGAAATAGAAGATGATCCGTACCTTCTGCGATGTGGCGCATACCGAGGCGGAACATGCTCGACAGGCCGGTGAAAGGTGTCGCCGCTGAAATGAGATGTGACCGCCAGAGGGATAGCAGTGAATCGTGTTGAGAACTCGACTGCACGTAGTCGACCCGATAGTACGACTGATTCTGGTTGCGGTTCTGTGCAACCAAGTGGATGTTGCGGTCTTGCGGAACTAAGCAGTTCATCAGGTAGACGGACATCGGCATTTGATGGTGGTTCTCGATGACAAGTCTCCGCGCAGAACCTCCCGCAGGCAACTCCGCGGTGAACTCCACGTGAATTTCACCCAGTCCTTCCTTGATATCTGCCAGGGCGGGGAAACTTACGATCCGCAGGACAGGCTGCAACGTCTGTCCGTCTACGCTGAGCGACAAATCGTGAAGAACCTGTTGAGCATACGTTTGCTGCTCGGCCTCGGAGAAAACACCGTCCCCGTTGCGATCAACGGCGGCAATTACCGCCGAAGACACCGCCATACCAGGAATCAGGCGCATTGACCCCCGAACATGGTCCTGTGCGACCGAAACGATTATCGCTTGCAGGTACTCATCGAGCCTGTGGGCGAACACAGGCGCTGCGAATGAGAAAGCCGCGACGATGATGGCCAGCTTTGTTTTCATTTGCCGGTAAGCTGCCGTCCGTAATCGTTCGTCGGATCGCGGTAGATCGTATGAACGTGGTTGGCGGGCTCATCGTTCTGAGGAGCATACTCGATAACGAGATGTGGCGCCTGGATGCGGTAGTAGGCGGTGATGTTAGCGCCCGGCGCGAACGTTGTAGGACCGCTCCAAGCAAACCACGTGTCGTCTAAATCTTCCTTCAGTTGGGCCATGCGCGCGGAAGCTGAGTCCTTGTTGATGATGCCGACCCATTCCGCCATCAGGTCCAGCAGCAGAGCGCGCTGCTTGTCTTTCATTGAAGATACCTTCAGACCCTCAGGAGCGATCTTTTTGCCATCCTGACCAGGTCCAAGAACAAGGTCCGGCACGCGGTAGCTGAGGACAGCTTGCTTGCGCTGTTCGGCGTCTAGTGACTGCACAAGCGTGAGCCCCTTATCGCTCTCTCGTCCGACGGGACGTATGGTTTGGCCGTTCACCTTGAACGTTGCCGGTTGAGCACCGGTAAGCGTCGGCGTCATTACATCTCTGGTTCCGGCCATCGTGATATTTAACGCAAGGTGATGCCCGCCGAATTGAAGCATCCACGGCGCCGTCGTGGAGGGTTTGCCAACAAATGAGATGTAGTAGAGGTTGCTTCCAAACAGATCGTCATGGTTGAAGTGTTGACCGTGTGCTGGACCGCGTCGGCCGGCCTGCTGTGACGGCGGACCGTTTGGCCCGGGATTTGGAGGGCCGCCATTTCCGTTCGGTGGGCCGCCACCCGGTGGACGATGTTGCTGCGATCCGTTAACTCTAAAGTCGTCATCGGCCATACGGATTTCGTTGACCTTCTCCAGACCCATTGGGCTGAGAACTGTGGACAACAACTCCACCGCCGCGGCACGTTGCTGTTGGGACATCTGCTTCAGACTGATGCCACCGCGCGGAACCACAGGGGTCGGAAAGTTTGACCAGCGCTTTCGTTGCTCTTGATCGTCGAACGAGTAGAGCACAGCTTGCCGCTGCTTGTCGTCAAGTGTCGAAAGGAAGGTGTTAGCCGCCCTTAGAATCTGCGATGTTGTTGTCTGCTGCTGGGCTGGTTTGAGCATTAGGCAGATCAGTGCTAAACCTGCAATACTGCTCACTGCCCTTATCAAAAAGGACTTCATACTCAATTTCCCTTCATTGCGATCAGGCGACTTCCGCCATAGCAGACCGAAGTTTATATTCGCGGCTGCGGCGAATGATTGCGCAGCTCCATCTCTGACACTCCTCTACAACGACGATCATGCAGCTCTGACCTTAAAAGTGTCTGAAAAATTCAGATGCCGAAAGCTTTCTCCATACAGCATCTGCCTTTTCAGGCAGCCTCCGACGGCTTTGTTGACCGCACAACGGGCAAATACGATGTGACCGAGAATCGGATGGGCTTCGTTGCTGTCATGAACGACCGCACAAAGAACGCCAGGGTGGGAAGGGTTGGTCCGTCAACTTCAGGTGTCTTGATTGCCGTCTGTGGTCTGGTCCTTGCATTCGCGGCGTGCGAGATCTTCGTACGCTAAGCGGCGAAGTCGCACTATAAACGTAGATCCGTGGCCCAGGGAACTCGTTACCATTAGCTCGGCTCCGTGAGTGTCTGCAATTTCACGGGCAATGGCCAGCCCCAAGCCGGTGCCACCAGCCTCACGTGAGCGCACCTGATCGGCGCGCCAGAATCGGTCGAATACGAACGGCTGTTGCTCAGCGGGAATGCCTATGCCGCTGTCTACCACCGCGATTTCGAGATCATTTGCGTGTTCCATTACGCGAACAGTGATGCTGCCACCGGACGATGTGTACTTGACTGCGTTGTCCAGCAAAATCAGGAGCATCCGGCGGAAAGAAGCCTCATCGAGCGCGACAGTAGCGGGCGTGCCAGGCAGTTCGGTCGCAATTGTCAGCCCTTTGTCAGCGGCGAGAATGGCTGCCTCACTCGCGACATCCGATACGACAGGTACAACATCGGTGGACACCAATTCCATTCGGCCATTTCCAGCGTCCGATCGCGCAAGCCAGAGAAGTTGGTTGATGAGATCAGTACAGCGTTTTGCCGCGTGCAAAATCTTATTCAAAGAATCCTTCAGCTCATCCGCATTGCGGTCACGTCGAAGCGCGAATTGGGCCGCTGTGTAGATCAAGGTCATGGGCGCCCGCAGTTCATGTGACGCATCGGTCGTGAAGCGGCGCACTTGCAAAACAGATTGCTCTACCCGGTCAAGCATCTGGTTTAGGGTTTGCGAGAGACGCTGCAATTCGTCGCCAGAGGGTGGAACGGAGAGTCGTGCTGAGAAGTTCGCCGGATCGATGCTCTGAGCTTCATCGATGATCTGATCGACGGGCGCGAGAGCTCGAGTGCTGAGCCAGTAACCGCCAACCGCAGCGACTACGAGTACGATCGGAACCGCTAAAAGGAGCACGGAGTAGAACTCAGTCAGGATACCCTCGAACTTGCCTCTAGGATCTGCCACCTCGATGATGATCCGTTCCCCATTGACGTAGATCTGCTGCGCTGCCATCCGGAACGGGAATCGTCTCGGCCCAGCATTTCGAAAAAGCAGCCGTCCCTCAAGATCGGGGATAGGCTCTACGCGGACGTGATGGCGCGCCAATCCATCGGATTGCGCCATTAACTCACCGTTCGGTCCGACTACTTGGAAAAGATCGCCGAGATGGTTCAACTCACGCAGCTTCACCGCGAGATTATCCAAGCTGTCCTGGCTGTTGTCATCGATAAAAGCGTGAAGCCCAATCAGTCGAAAGCGCAATCTTTGATCGATCGCGTGATCAAGACTGACGTTCAAGGCCCATTGGCTCGCCCCCGCCAGTACTAACGCCACCAAAATCAGCGCACACGAATACCAAAGCGTGAGGCGGAAGCGCAGTGAGCGGGGGGTGATTCGCCTCAAGTTCTTTCCTGCCGCAAGGTGTAGCCGATCCCGCGTTCCGTGTGGATCAGCTTTGGTGAGCCTGGTGCGTCAACCTTCGAGCGCAGGAACTTCATGAACACATCCAGATTATTCGCAGTAACCTCACGGTCCCCCCAAACTGTTTCGATAAGCCGGTCCCTCTTAACTACTCGCGGGGCCGACCGCAATAGACACTCGAGTATTGCGAATTCAGTACGGGTCAAGATGAGCGCACGCCTTCCGCGCCACGCTTTGTTTTCATGTAAGTCGAGCACCAAGTCGACAAACCGCAATTGCGCATTGTGCTGGTCGGGTTTTCTCGTACGCGCACGAATGCGGGCCAGAAGCACCTCAAACGAAAACGGCTTGGTTAGATAATCGTCTGCGCCGGCGTCCAGGCCACGCACAATCTCTTCCGGAGCATCTCGCCCGGTAAGCAAAAGGATAGGCGTAAGAATATTTCGGCGGCGGAGAGCGCATGTCACTTGCAAGCCGTCCATGAACGGCATCATTACATCCAGAACAATGATGTCGAACGCCGATATCTCAGCCAAGCGCAAACCAGTAGCGCCATCGTGCGCAACCATAACGTCCAAAGACTCTTCTTCGAGCCCCCGGCGCACATACTCAGCTACGTCTCGGTCATCGTCAACCAGCAGGACCCGCATCTCTCGCCTGATAATCATTGCACCAGATTTGAATAGATGGCGGCAGGGCGGCGCCTTCAGACGATTTTAAGGCTGACGTTTGAAGCTCGTACCAGGTAGCAGAACGAATTATGATGCGAAAATTCCTTTTCTGGGTACACCTGGTGTTCGGCGTTACGGCCGGTGTGTTCATCTTCATCATGGCCGCGACAGGCGTAGTGCTCGCATTTGAAAGACAGATCATCGATTTTGCGGACCGGGATATTAGATGGGTGTCTGTGCCCAACGCGGTGCAACCACGACCTCTCAATGATCTGCGGGAAGCGGTAGAGCGCGGCGGGGCTGGTGAGCCGACAGCGATCGTAGTGCGGAATGCGCCGCAAGCAGCCATAGAAGTTTTGATTGGACGCGGAAACATAATCTACGTCGATCCATACAGTGGCGCGATTCTCGGGGCCGGTTCGGCCGCGGCGCATGGCTTCTTCTTCGAGGTCGAGCGATTGCATCGGGCTCTCGGTGCGCCGCTCGGCTCAAGGGGCGTGGGCCACTGGCTTGCGGCGATATCGAATTTGCTGTTCGGTGGGCTCATACTGCTCGGCGTCGTTTTGTGGTTACCGCGGAAATGGAGTTGGAAGGCGGTACGCGCGTCCATTGCGTTTCGCCATGGATTACGCGGCAGGGCACGTCATTGGAATTGGCACAACGTGCTTGGGATCTGGTGTGCTACACCGCTGCTGGTGATTGTATTGACGGGCGTGGTGATGTCGTTCCAATGGGCAAACGCGTTGTTATTTCGGTTGAGCGGTTCGAATCCGCCGGTTCAAGGCCGCGGTCCTGGCGATGCGCGCGCGCACGGACGCGATCTTCCAACCGAAAACCAACCGAACTACGAGCGACTATTATCGATCTCCAAGAACTTCAATCCGACTTGGCGGACTATCACGTTGAACGTCGTGCGCAACGCGAACTCGCCTGTGCAGGTCACGGTTGACAACGGTACTGGCGGGCAGCCGCAAAACCGCACGCAATACCTCTTGAATCGCAATACAGGAGCCGTCCTAAGAACGACACCATTTGCGGACGGCAGCCTGGGCCAAAGACTTCGCGCGTTTGTCCGGTTCGGTCACACAGGTGAATGGGGCGGATTCCCGGGGCAACTGATTGCAGCAATCGCTTCGCTGGGAGCCTGTGTGTTGGTGTACACGGGTTTGTCACTTTCGATTCGCCGCTTAATCGCCGGGCTGAAGCGAAACCGAA
>DATAYL010000250.1:0-4672 GCA_036272575.1 Bryobacteraceae bacterium
GGCCGGAATCGATCTTGCACTCGCCTTAGTGGAAGAGGATCTGGGCAGGTCCGTGGCTCTTAAAGCTGCTCAGATGATGGTGGTGTTTCTGCGGAGGCCGGGCGGCCAATCACAGTTCAGCGCCACTCTAATGGCCCAGATTTCTGCGAGCGCGCCCCTCGGCGATCTGCTCGCCTGGCTCCCTGACAATATCCAGCGCAATCTTTCCGTCAATGGCCTCGCCCGACGCACAGCAATGAGTCCCCGAAACTTTGCTCGCCTGTTTCAACAGGAGGCGGGCAAAACGCCGGCGAGATACATCGAGGACCTTCGCCTCGAAGCTGCGCGCCGCCAGATCGAATCGACGGCGATGACCTTTGAAGAGGTTGCGATTTCCTGTGGCTTCACTTCTGCTGAGATACTGCGTCGGTCATTCGTGCGCCGCCTGGGCGTTACGCCCCGCCAATACAGGGCCTCTTTTGGGCGCGCTCTCGTGCGCTAATCGTCGCGCTTGCCGATTGGCAGGAACGGTTGTTTTTTTGTCCTGAATCGCCCGGTCTTATCGAAGAGATGCCCGCATCCCACAATAGGTGGCCACGCCGACCGTGGTCGCCAAGATCATCTTTTCAGGAGAATCACGATGAATAACCTCGACCTCATGCTGAAACGCAACAAGGAGTCCGCTGCCCCTATGCCATCGCTTCCGCAATCTTTGCAAACTTTGAAAGCAGTAATCATCGGTTGCGCCGATATGCGCGTTGATCCTGCCCAAGTGCTTGGGATCGAGCCCGGTGAGGCCGTCGTAATGAGAAACATCGGCGGTCGAGTCACGCCCGGACTGCTGGAGGAGTTCGGTCTTCTCGGACGAATCGGAGAGGTTGCTGGAACGATTCCGGGAGGCGGCGGAGAGTTTCACTTGATCGTACTTCACCATACGGATTGCGGCAGCACCCGTCTCGTGGGAGATCCAGCCATGCTGGCGCACTATTTTCAGATACCGGAAAGGGAAGTTGAGAGCAAGGCAGTCCGCGATCCACGCCAGGCGGTGGCTGTCGACGTTGCCGCACTCCGGGCGATTCCGGCATTGCCTGACGAGTGGCTCATCTCCGGTCTCGTGTACGACGTCTCGACCGGGCTCGTCGAGGTTGTCGTACCTGCAGCGCCAATTCGTACCACCAAAAATAGCCTGACGGCCGCGGTCGCGTAAGGAAACCGATGTCACTGCGCAGGAACAGCGTGGGGAGCGCATGGTTCCCACGAACTCCGACGAGATAAGTCACTATGACCATTCCTTTATTTGTCAGTGAGAGATCCAAGCCGGAACTTACTGAGCGGCCGCTTTCTGTGGGCTGCCTGATCTTTCTGCAAATGGATCAGATTGACTTCACTGGACCATTTGAAGTTCTCTCACGCATGCCGGACACAACAGTCCACGTCGTAGGAAAAGCACTTACCCCTATTCGCGACGTGCAGGGGCTTCAACTAACCCCGGACGTAAACATCACGGAAGCGAGAATCTTCGATGTGTTGCTCGTGCCTGGAGGATATGGGCAATAGGCATTGATGCACGACGAAGAAGTGCTCGGGCTCATCCGCAAGCACTTTGAGAGCGAACGGCTCCTGTTTTCCGTCTGCACCGGAGCCCTGCTGTGTGGCGCGGCCGGTGTTCTCGTGGGAAGACAGGTAACGACTCATTGGAGTGCCCGGCAGTTGATGCCCTACTACGGCGCAGTTCTGGCGGATGCAAGGGTAGCAGTGGACGGCAACATCATCAGCGCTGCTGGCGTCACTGCCGGCTTGGATGCGGCTCTGGTACTTGTATCTCTTCTGAGAGGAGACGCTGCTGCTCAGGAGATTCAGCTCGCCATCGAGTATGCACCGAGCCCTGTATTCCACAGTGGTGCTCCAGAAAACGCGCCGGTTGAGGTTCTCGAGAGCTTTCGGCGAAAGTACGATCCGGTCGGTTCCGCACGAGAGGCAGAAGCGCTTCGCTATGCGAAAAACGCTACGGGCATTGCACACAGGAGCACAGCATGAACGCAACAGGCGCTGCCCGACAGGCAGGATTTCCAAAGTAATGGTGGTGCAGCCATAGCAGCTCGTTAGGAGTATGTATGAGCGATTTTCTAGATGTGCTCTCACAAAGGCATGCTGCGGATCAATTCGACCCGACCGCATCGATGACACGCTCCGAGATTGAGGTTTTGGCGCAGGAGGCTTCGCAAGCACCATCGACTTTCAATCTTCAACATTGGAGATTTGTTGCGATTACTGATCCGCAGATACGCGCTCAATTGTCAACCACCACGATCCAGCCAAATCGCCAGCGGGTTGTTGACGCATCCGTGATTTTTGTGATCCTGGGCGATCTTGATGCACATCGCTCCGTTTCAGAGATTTTGGAGCAATCGGTAACAACGGGCACCTTGACGCGTGAAACCGCCGATCTCTGGATAAGCACAGCTAATCAACTGTATGAGGCGAATCCGCATTTCGCTCGCGAGGAGGCGGTTCGGTCCGCCTCTCTCGCTGCGATGGTGCTCATGCTCGCAGCCTCCAATCATGGGTTTGCAAGTTGCCCAATCGGGTTCGCTCCGAATCGGCTACAAGAGGTCCTGCGGACCAGTGATCGGTATCCCCCATTGATGATGATTGCAGTGGGCCGTGATACCTCTGTCAATCGGAAGCGAAGACCTCGCCTGCCGGTCAGCCAGATTCTCAGTTTCGATGAGTTCACTGAGTTCAATGCTGACAAGATGAGGAACGCGGAGGGTAGGTAATGCTGAAACTCGGTAATTTTGCCCTTTGCGCTCTGTTCCTTCTGCCCCTGGCGGCCACCCAGACGCCGACTCCTTCCACGGCCCAAACCGAGACAGCCAACGAGCACAAGGCACAAGTGGCTGCGATCGAACACGTGATGAACCAGTATCATCAGGCGGTTGTCAGTCACGATGGGGCCGCGCTCTCTGCCCTGTTCTTGCCCGATGCTAATCTCTGGCTGAACGTTCTGACAGACTCCGCATACGCTCACGCGCAGGCAAAGTCGGCAACGGCCCAGAAAGTCCGTGTCAGCAGCTATCGTGACTTCGCGAAGTTGGTCTCCACGACGCCCAAAAGTTTCGACCCGGAACACAGCAACGTCGTGATCCACACGGATGGTACTATCGCGACTGTTTATTTCGATTTTGTTTTCAACGTCGACGGGAAGGCAAACAACCGCGGTAGTGAGACTTGGCAGCTGGTTAAAGCGGCCGATGGGTGGCGGATCGCGTCCATCATCTACTCGTCAGAGCCGCCCGTGCAACAGTAGCTCTAATGTCGGCCGCCGACAATTCGATGTTTGGGTTTGGACCGACTCGATGAAACGCACAATCCCTAGTGCAGTGTTAGGAGGATGAATGGCAGACACGAAGACCCTTATTAAGCAGGCGTACGCCACACTCTCTGGACCATCAACGGGCTCACCTGTTCCAGTTAGCCGGATAGAGTTCAGCGTTCGCTATCGAGCATCCTCATCTGGTGCTCGTCGTAGCGCGATCCCGCGACTGGAGGGACGGCCGATTCGATTCGGCTCAGATCTTCCGGCGATAAGCGGACTTCGAGAGCGCCCAACGATTCTTCCAATTGGCTCCGCTTTCGCGCGCCAATGACCGGAACAATGTTCCGGCCTTTTGCCAGCACCCATGCGATGGCGAGCTGAGACGAGGTAATTGCTTTTTCGCCGGCAATCTCATTGAGCACGTCTACCAGATGCTGGTTCTGTTCGAGATTTGAGCCTCGAAAACGGGGGAGATGAGCCCGGAAATCGCCAGCTTCCGCAGGCTTTGAGCCGCTGAGCAGGCCTCGGGATAACACTCCATAGGCGGTGACCGCAATATTCAGCTCATCGAGAACAGGGAAGATTCTCTGCTCGGGGCCGCGCGAAATCATGGAATATTCGATCTGAAGATCGGTGATGGGATGCACCGCTGCCGCGCGCCGGATGGTCTCCGGTCCTACTTCGGACAATCCGATGTACCGCACATAACCTTGCTTTATAAGGTCGGCAATAGCTCCTACGGTCTCTTCAATGGGCACATTGGGATCGAGGCGAGCAGGACGATAGATATCGATGTGATCGACCCCTAGTCGCGTAAGGCTATAGGAGAGGAAATTTTTCACGGCGGCCGGCCTGGTGTCATATCCCAGCCAAGAGCCATCGGGGGTTCGCAGGGCACCAAATTTCACGGAAAGCAGCGCCTGAGCGCGACGCCCTCGCAGGGCACGCCCGATTTGCATCTCATTGTGCCCCATGCCGTAGAAATCGCCGGTATCGAGCAGATTGATTCCGCTATCGAGAGCGGCATGGATGGTCGCGACGCTCTCAGACTCATCTGTGGGCCCATACACGCCTGACATCCCCATACAGCCCAAGGCGATAGGGAAGACTGCGGGGCCCGCAGCGCCAAGTTGACGGGTTTGAAATGCTTTTTCGGCCAGCACGGCTTGTAGATTCCACAAAAGGACGCAATGATACGAAATGTTGGTTGCGAAATCACGGTCCACTCTCGACAAAGTCGGCGAAGCGAGCGACATAGAGCAAGCCTATCTGTTCTATCCAGGAAGAATTCAGCACTGGCCAGACCGTGGTCATTGACGGCGGAACGATTCTGGGTTACACCTCTGCAATTAGCGGATGCGCGGAAGATATCCT
>DATAYL010000251.1:0-19961 GCA_036272575.1 Bryobacteraceae bacterium
AGGGCGCACGATCCCACGAACCGTGGTACGCGACGAAAACTCCGTTACGATAGTGCGCTGGAAACTGTTCCTTGTCATAGAGCGCCATCCCGTTCGGCGCCCAGTGGGCAGGAAATGCCGCAACCGGAGCGATCTTGCTCGCGCAAACACCCACTTTTTTACCGCCGTCCCCGCCGTATTCGGGCGCGAGCACAAGCTTTTGCTGCACACCGTCGTAGTAGCATTCGGGCCAGCCATAGTCCCCGCCGGGCTTCAACAGCAGCAACTCTTCGGCGGGCAAAGTCGCTTCTTCTTCGGGTTTGTAGAGCTTGGGCCAATTCGCATGCAGTTGGTCTCGTCCTTGTTGGGTCACGAATAAGTTGCCGTTTGAATCAAAGGCAAAACCCTCGGCATTCCGTATTCCCGTGGCGTAACGTGCCGCCGGTGAAAATTTCTGGTTCGTTTTATTCGCATCATAACGCCAGATCCCACCACGCGTCTCGAGCTCTGTGCATGGATTGGCGCCGGGCGATTTTGTTTGCCGGTTTTGCACCTGGCAGGCATTGGTGGCTGTGGCAACGTCAACATACATCGATCCTTTGGCGTCGATGAGGAACGGATGCATTGGATGATCGCCACCCAGAGGCAGGCCCGAGACGATGGTTTCAGAAGCTCCTCGTGGGACAATGGAGCCGGCAGAGAGTGGATACCTCGCGATTCGATCGTTGATCTCCGCGTAAATCGAGCCCTTATAAAGACCAATGCCCGTGCCGCCGGCCCCGCCAGTTTGAATAGTTTCACCGAAGCGCTCGATGACATCGGCCTTACCCGCACCAGTCCTGTCCTGGAGAGCGACCAGAAATCCGCCTGCATGCGGAACGTCACTGCCGTAATATTTTCCCGACCAGGTGTTCACGTAAACGACTCCGCTCGGCGATACGATCAGCTGCCGAGCGTGACCAATGCCTTCGGCAAAAACGGTCGCGCAAAAACCGGCCGGTAATTTCAACCCCGTGTCTTTGTTCGGACACGACGAGCTCTTCGTCTCTTTTGCAGAATTCGTTTGGCCCCGAACTGAGGCCATCGGGCTAAGCAGATAGAACCCGGTAATGCAACACAACAGAGTTCTATTTGTATGGAGCAGACGCATTAAAACCTCCCAAGGTCGAATGTCAAAGAATGTATTCATCAGCAGGTCAGTGCAAAGAACTCATTTGCGGAAGTTGAGACACGTTCCAACCGCCGCCCAGAGCTTTGATCAAGAGCACGCTGGTATCCATTTGGCGGCGCTGGATGTCGATCTCGTTTCGCTCGTTCAGGAGCTCGACGGTTTCTGCGGTAACGACTTGCAGGTACGGGTCGGCGCCGCCTTCGTAGAGATCGCTGAAGAGTTTGATATCGTGCTGCGCTTCCTCTACGGCCTGCTTTTCCTGATTTACTTCCTGCGCCAGGATTCGGAGGGCAGCCAGGTTGTCTTCTACCTGCTGGAAGGCTTCCAGCATTGTTTCGCGATAGGTGGCTACGGTTGCGTCGTAGTTGGCCCTAGCTTGTTGGGTGCCGGCTCGACGTCGGCCGCCGTCAAAAATTGTCTCAGACGCGTTCGGGCCTGCGGCCCAGAACCGGCTGGGCAAGCTGAACAAGTTGGAAATGTGCTGTGATTCCAGGCCAACATCACCGCCGATCACCAGACTCGGGAAATAAGCGGCACGCGCGATACCGATGCCTTCGTTCGCTTCCGCTACCCGACGCTCTGTGGCTGCTATGTCGGGGCGGCGCTCCAGCAGTTGAGAGGGCAGGCCAACGGGAATCGTGGGTGGCTCGAAAGGTCGCGATTGAGGAGCTATAGCGAATTCTGCTGGCGGTTTGCCGATCAGGATGGCGATTGCGTGTTCATATTGAGCGCGCAGCACCTCGATATCAGTGTCCTGGACGCGTGTGGTATCGAGTTGCGTTCGCGCCTGCACCACATCGGACTCCGGCGCTGCGCCACCACTGAACAGGTCCGTAGTCAGCTGTAGCATATCAGCATAGGCTTTCACAGTGTTGTCCAGCAGTTTCTTTTGCACGTCGGCGCTGCGCAATTCGAAGTAGTCGTACGCGAGTTCCGCCTGGAGACTGAGGGTCATGGTTGCAAGATCGCCGGCGCTGGCCTGCGCTTCTTCACGTGCAGACCCCACGGTGCGGCGTATGCGACCCCATAAGTCAACTTCGTAGGAGAGGTCAAAAGGAAGAAGGAAGTCAGTGGCGGAACTGATCCCGATACCGGCGGACGGAAAATAAGCTTGATTGGGTGACAAACGCAAATCTCGAACGCCTGGCGATACCGAAATAGTGGGAAATTCCGCGGCTCGATTGTAACGAACCGTGGCCCGAGCCTGACGAAAGCGAGCCTCGGCGGTCTTCATATTTTGATTGAAGACCGTGACTTGATCTTCCAGGTTGTTGAGTTGAGGATCGCCGAAAATCTCCCACCACTTACTCCGCAGAGCCTCGGCATTGGGATGAGCGATCTTCCATTGGTCCGATTCCTGCAGCTCTTTATAAATCGGAGGCACTGAAGCCGCCGGCTGCTTGTACTTAGGACCTACCATGCAACCGGCGAGCAGAAACATGCAAGCAAGCGGCAATAGAAGCGCAAAGGGCGCGGACGCGCGCCGCCAGACAACAAAACAACTCGCTGGCTCTTTCGGCGGCGGGCTTGACACCGCGGCCGTTTTGTGCGGGTTCCTCAAAAGGCGAGAGGTCACGGGTTGGCGCCTCCCGGTCTTCCCGTTATATGAACGGACATGCCGCTGACAAGTGAGTCGGAAGGGTTTTCGATGACTTGGTCGGTGGGAGTGAGCCCCGAAACCACTTGCACGGTTTCTCCGTAATCCGTGCCGACGATAATTGGAACCAGCTGCGCGACGTTATTACGAACGACTCCGACCCGGAGACCTTCGGCACGAAACAGAAGCGTATCGGACGGGATGATGATGGAAGTACTCTGCCTGGGTAGCGCGAGATGAACCTGCACGTAGGCTCCGGGAAGCAGTAGGCCTCTGGAATTGTCGATATCGACCTCCGTGTTGAGAGTGCGCGATGCCATATCGATGGACTTTGACGTGCGCGCGATTCTGCCCTGAAACGTCTGGTCCGGGTACTCGTCGAGGGTAAGCGTCGCTTTTGCTCCGACGCGAGCAGCGCGCCAATAAACTTCGGGAACGGCCACGAATACACGGAGCGTGCTGATTTGCCCGATCTGAAAGAGTTCCTGGTTCGGCGAGTTCTGCCCGGCGGCAATGAGCCAGCCATTATCGGTGTTGCGGGCCGTGATTACACCGTCAAAGGGCGCGCAGATCTGCTCGAACGAGACCAGATCTGTCAGCCGGGCCTCATTTGCAGCGTATGAATTGACGGATGATTGGGAGGCCTTTTGATTGTCAACTGCTTGATCGGTAGATTGTTTAGACACAGAGCGCGTTTTGATTAAGCCCTGCCAACGGTCAGCAGTGATTTTCGCGAGGCTCGCATTTGCCTTCGAAGTTTCCGCATCCGCGTGCGCCTGCAAGAGTTGCTTATCGAGATCGGGCGCGTCAATGACGGCGAGCAGATCGCCCTTCTTCACGCGGGATCCGATGTCGTGGTACCACTTGACCAGATAGCCACTGGCACGCGCATAGATGGGAGAGTTAATGTAGGGCTGAGTGGCTCCAGGCAGAACGACCTCGTCCGTGGGGGCAGTTTGTTTCGGGCCAACTGTTCTAACCTCTTGGATGGCGGCTTGGTTTGTGTTTTGCCGCAGGTTGGACTCGGCTTGTTTGCGCTCGTGAATGCCATAAGTAATGGCAATCATGAGGAGGACGGCTAAAACCGTGAGTACGGCCGCCGTCCGCCCGAGGGCACGTCGGCGGCCGCCGTTTTTCTCCGGGGCGGTCGCGACGTGACCGGGTAATATCTCTTTGTCATCCATGCTGACCTCCCTCCCGGGTATCGTTGTGAGACCTACTGCGTGCACTGTGCAGAAGTGCAAATACAGTAGGCACGAAGACGAGAGTGGCCACGGTCGCGCAGAGCAAACCTCCGATAACGGCGCGACCGAGAGGTGCATTTTGCTCGCCTCCGTCCCCCGCGCCAATCGCCATGGGGACCATGCCGATGATCATGGCGAGAGCCGTCATGAGAACGGGTCGAAAGCGCGTGAAGCCGGCCTCCACCGCAGCCTGCATGGGATCTCCGCTTTCTGCCACCCGCTCAGTAGCGAAGGCGATGACAAGAATACTGTTCGCGGTGGCGACGCCCATGCACATGATGGCCCCCATCAGAGCGGGCACGCTCAAGGGTGTGTGAGTAAGGAACAAAAACACCACAATGCCGCCCAGGGCCGCCGGCAAAGCCGTGATGATGATGAAAGGATCGAGCCACGATTGAAAATTAACGACGATCAGGAGATAGACCAGAATAATGGCGGCGGCCAGACCTTCCAGCAACCCCGCATAGGAAGTGCGCATGGTTTCCAGTTGGCCGCGTACGCGAAAAAAGCTGCCACGCGGCAGGAGTTTGCGATCGTTGTCGACGATGCGAGTGACATCCCGTCCAACAGAAGCGAGATCGCGATCCTGCACCGAGCCAAAGATATCGATGACCCGGCGGATGTTGTAGTGATTTATCGCTTCCATTTCGTTACCGCGGCGCAGCGAGGCAACCTCGGACAGGATTTCAGGACGAATCATGGTTGCCGAAGTGAGTGGTATATTTCCGACGCCCTGTAAGGATTGGATGCGGTATTGCGGGGTTTGGGAAATCAGTTCGTATTGCACGCCGTTTTTCCAATTCAAAAAGAAGCTTGGCGTGGTCTGGAAGCTCCCGCTCAGAGCGACCAGCAGGCTGCTGGTGATGTCGCGATCGGTATAGCCGCCCTCCGCTGCCTTGGTTCGATCGACATTGATGTTGAATATCGGGTAGTCGAATGGCTGTTGAATGCGCAGGTCAGTGAGGCCGGGAACGTGACGGAGTTCGCCCACGACGCGGGTGGCCAATTCGTGGTTCGTACCTTGGTCCTGGCCTTCTATCTGGATATCCACCGGGGCAGGTAGTCCAAAGTTCAGGATTTGTGTGACCATGTCGGCGGGCAGGAAATAGAACGTTGTGGCGGGGAATTCGCGGGGCAAGATCGTGCGCAGAGTTCGGACATAATCGGCAGTCGGGTGATGCTTAGCGTTCAATGAGACGAGTACGTCCGCATCGGAAGCACCAATCACGCCTGAGTTGCTGTACATCAAGTTCAACTGACTGTAGGGCAGGCCGATGTTGTCGGTGACGTTCGCGAGTTCCTGCTGCGGTATTTCCCCACGAATCGTGCTTTCGATGTGGTCCGCCAGCATGGCTGCGTTTTCGATGCGCGTTCCGGTTTTGGTCCGAAAATGCAGGATGAACTGGCCGCTGTCAGTGTCGGGGAAGAAGTCCCGGCCGAGCCAGGGAATAAGAGCAGCCGCAGAGACGCAGACGAGAATAAAAATCGGAACGAAAATCACTCGCCTGCGTACCAGTGTTCTCAGCAGGTCCAGGTAAGAGTGCCGAACCTGTTCGAATTTCCGGTCAAATGCTTTCTGCATGCGAGCCAGCGGATTGCGCGATGGCGCAGCATTCGGTTGGGGCGTTCGGAGGAGGTACATGGCCATCGTGGGTACCAGGGTTCGCGACAGGATATAGGAGGCGATCATGGCGAAAATGATGGCTTCTGCAAGAGGCGGGAAAAGATAGTGTGCCACTCCTTGCAAGCCGAACATCGGCAGAAAAACGATGCAGATGCAAGTAGTAGAGACAAAGGCCGGAATGGCGATTTGGGCGGCGCCTTGCAGTATGCCCTCATAGAGCGGTCGACCTTCTTCGAGATGACGGGCGATGTTTTCAATCGTGACTGTGGCGTCATCGACCAGAATGCCTACGGCTAGGGCTAATCCTCCAAGCGTCATCATGTTGATGGTCTGACCGATAGCACTGAGGACCACTACGGAACTGAGGATCGCCAGGGGAATGGAAACGGCGATGATCATAGTGCTACGCCAACTGCCGAGAAAGAGCAGAATCATGAGCGCCGTCAGACCAGCAGCGACAACAGCTTCGCGAATGACCCCTTCGATGGCCCCGCGAACGAACACTGATTGGTCGGCAAGCGGCTGAATCTTCAGTTGGGGAGGAAGCGTCTGCTCAACCCGGGGAAGCAACTGGCGGATTCCATTGACCACACGGAGGGTAGAAGCGTCCCCAGCCTTGATGACCGTGACCAGGACACCGCGGCGGCCGTTCTGACGAACGATGTTGGTTTGGGGAATGTAGCCGTCAGCAACATGTGAGATATCTTTCAAATAGATGGTTGAGTTACCCACAACTTTAACGGGCAGGTAGTTGAGTTCGCTGACCGTTCGGGGGGCCGAGTTGGTGGGAAAGTCGTATTCCAATCGCCCGATTTTTGCGGTGCCGGATGGCGCAATTACGTTTTGCGCGGTCAGCGCGCTCACCACGTCCTGCGCTGAAATTCCTTTAGACTGGAGAAGCGTCTCCTCAAGGTTGACCATAATCTCGCGCTGCTTCCCGCCGTAGGGGTACGGCACCGCAGCGCCGGGAACGGTAACAAGCTGAGGTCGAAGAAAGTTCAAGGCCAGATCGTTCAGATCGGCTTCACTCAATCCCGAGCCAGATAGCGAGAGCTGTAAAACAGGTACATTTGACGCCGTGTAATCGACGATCTCGGGAGGCAGTGTGCCGGGCGGCAACTGGCGCAGGATGCTTTGTGAAGTAGCGGTGACCTGAGCCATGGCTCGGTCGACGCTGGCGTTAGGTTGGAGAAAGATTTTCACCACCACCAAGCCGTCGACCGCGATGGTTGTTGATTCAATATGCTCGATGTTGTCGACCAGCGTTGTCAGAACCTTCTCGTATACCGTCGTGAGGCGCCCTTCTAACTCCTCCGCGTTCATGCCGGTGTAAATCCACGAGACTGCGATCACGGGAGTGTTGACGCTGGGGAATATGTCGGTTGGGGTGCGCAGAATAACAATCGGGCTGATAAGCAGGATTAACAGAGCGAGAACGATGAAGGTGTAAGGGCGATCGAGCGCGAGCTTAACAATCCACATAACTGAAGCAATCCACGATCATCTTGATCGTCTCCGCTATGACGTACAGCAGTCTGAGTTCCAAATGCAGCGCCCTCAGTGGTCACAATTCATTGGGCTGTTCTGCCGATCGTTAAGAGATCGGCAAGAGCTTCTCGTCAGCATGCCGACAGCGTGTCGCTCTTTCGCCACGTCCGGGGTCCGGGATGCTGATTACTGGTTCGTAACGATCGCGTAGCTGACAACTCCCGCTTCGGGATGCACCCGTCGAGCGCTGATCAGGAGGGATCAGACAGTCCACAGCAGAGTGAAGAAATAGTGTCTCGGACTCGTTGAAAAAGCGCGCTGTTCTTTCTCTGGAACAGAGCTTCCGAGAGTTGTGGGATAGCGCTCGATATCGTCGCCGTCGGGAGCGCACTGATCGCCGATTTGAAAAGTTTCGTCGAGATTTCGAGCTCTGGGCATCGCTCGCGGGTGCTCCTTGTTGTCACTATCGTCTTCTCTCTTTGCGGCTGAGAAACGCGGCCGCATCCTGTTTGCTCGTGGCTACCAACTCAGCCAATCCGCGCTGCCCTACCAAGAGCAAGCCGGGCATCGTTTACGAAGCTTTGTTTGCCAAGACGTTGTCGTCATATGGGGGCTGAGAGCAGTGGCGTCCGGCCGACACGCGCTAGAAGTTCAGTTCCCTCGGAAGGAACAAAGACGTGCTCCGTCCAGAGAATCATGGCACGCATCGACTCTTCAAGAGTGACGATTTCTTATGAACGCGACGACCTACTGAAAGCACATTGCGACAGTGCTCCTTGGCAGAAACTAAAGATCCAGCCGATTACAGACCCACGCCGCAACGGTTTGTCGACATCGATTGTTCAAGTGGCGACACCTCAAATCGCACAGTTCACGCCATCTGCCTGATTAAACGCGGTTACTGAATGGCCGCATTATTGCTTCTTGTGTTGTCGTCAGACGATCGCTTGAGTCGGAGCTCACATCACAGTGATGCGGCGGCCTAGGTGATCCCAAAGGAGACAAAATGAACATGACAAGAGCAAACGTGGCTCTCTTAATCGGCCTTGGAATCCTGAGCGGGTTCGCGCCACTGGCTATTGCCGACGAGTCGAACCAGGAGACCATCTTTACCTTCAGCGGTCCGGTAGAGATACCGGGCCAAGTGCTGGAGGCGGGAACTTACGTGTTCAAACTGGCGGAGTCGGACTCCGACCGTGACATTGTGCAGGTGTTTAATCGGGACGAAACACATCTGTACGGGACCTTCCTAACCATCCCGGACGATCGCTTGCGCACGCCCGGAAAGTCGATCATCAATTTCGAAGAGAACGTAGCTGACTCACCGGAAGCCGTGAAGGCGTGGTTTTATCCCGGCGACAACACCGGGCATGAATTTGTGTATCCAAAGCCGGTCGCGGTTGCGCTGGCTAAGGCAAATCATACGCCGGTACCATCCATGCCTGCCGAATTTGCCGCTAACACCACGAAGCCAGCCGTCACTATGAAAGAGCCTCACATAGTCGCTATGAGCCAGGCTCCTTTGAAAGCGGAGAAACCTACCGGAGAGGAAAGTGATGTTTCGGAGGTTTTTACTGCACAAAAGTAATCGCCGGTACGTCGGACACGAGAAGAACGAGGTCAGAGCGATCTCGTTTGTCCCAGTGCCCGGCGGACTGATCCGACTTATCAAACCCAGTTGTTGACTACCGCAAACCAATTGAGAAAGAGAAAACTCATGAACGTGAAACATACGATATTCGCTTCGGCCGGGATCGCGCTTCTCTTTGCGACGGCATCAATCGCAGCGCAAGTGAAGACTGATTACGATCGCAGCGCAGACTTTAGCCAGTACAAAACCTACTCGTAGGAAAAGGTCCAAACGCAAGACCAGCTGTGGGTCACCCGGATCGAAGACGCTGTCAATACGGCTTTGGCAGCGAAGGGCTGGACACAGATGCCATCAGGCGGTCAGGTCGCGATTGTGGCAATGGATGTGACGCAGAATCACCAAACTCTCAATACCTTCTACGACGGCTTCGGAGGAGGTTGGGGCTGGAGACGATTCGGAGCGGGAGGATTTGGAGATGCGACTACCACGACAGAGAACTATCAAGTCGGTACTCTTGTTATCGATCTTTTTGATGCGAAAAGTAAGACGCTGATCTGGCGAGGATCAGCCAGCGATACTCTTTCGGACAAGTCTGAAAAGAACATCAAAAATCTCGATAGCAGTGTAAACAAGATGTTCGATCATTTTCCTCCAGGCGTGAACAAATAAGCGCTAAGGAACGCCATCGTTTCAAAGAATCTTAGATCGGCACCCGGGAAAACGCGCGAGGGACTCCCAAGTGTGCCGGATGCGTGCCAGGTTCTAAAAGCAATTAAGCATCAAGGAGTGGTTCATTATGCGATCTTTCCAAACGGGTATGGCACTATTTCTTTCCTGGTGCCTGCTTCTCGTGAGTGTACAAGACGGGCTCGCCCATCAAACCGACACATCCATTTCACAACCACAGCCTCAGGCTGAACAACAGAGTCCCGAACAACTGCAGCAACTCGTCGCACCGATCGCACTCTACCCGGACCAACTGATTGCGCAGATCCTGGCGGCCGCAACTTATCCAGACCAAATAGTAGAGGCCGAGAGATGGACGGGGAAGCACAAAAATCTCACGGGTGACAAGCTGGCGAAGGAAGTAAACAAACAGTCTTGGGATGCCAGTGTCAAAGCTCTAACGCAGTTCCCCGCGGTGCTCGCCAATATGAACCAGAACCTTGCCTGGACATCGGAACTTGGCGACGCGTACGTCAACCAGAAGCAGGACGTAACGCAGGCGATTCAAACCATGCGGCAGCGGGCTCAGCAGGCCGGGAACTTGAAGACCACACCCCAGGAGAACGTAAGCACTCAGGGACAAACAATCGTGATTCAACCGGCAGCTACCGACGTGGTTTACGTACCGCAATACGATCCTTGGCTGGTGTATGGAGGACCGTTGGCTGTCTTTCCAGGTTGGTATCCGTTTCCGGGACTATTCCTCGACGGTCCAGGAATTGCCTTCGGACTGGGCTTTGGCGTGGGACTGTTTGCTGGCTTCGGCTGGGGCTGGCACAATTGGGGATTCGATTGGCATCGCGGCGGGAGAGTCATCTACAACCACAACACTTTCATCTCGCATAGCAGGAGCATCGTCGATCGAAATAGTTTCCGTGCGAACCGAGGGGGCTTCAATCATGCGGGCGGTTATCACAGTGGCGGGTTTGGCGGCGCTCATGGCTTCAACAGCTCGCACGTGGCGGGAGGAATGCATTCCAGCGCTTTCAGCGGCTTCAACCATGGTGGGGCTGCAAGAGGCAACGCATTCCGAGGAGGCTCCAGCTTCGGCGGCTTCCACGGAGGAGGATTCCATGGCGGAGGAGGCCATGGCGGAGGAGGCAGGAGATAGTTCGCACGAGGTGATAAGCTATGAAACGAAAAATCATACATACAGTCAAGGCAGCGGCCCGACAGCTTGCAGTGTGTGCTTGTTACGCAAGGCTTCCGTTCTGCATTCTTGCGATGTGGGCGACAGCTGGCGCTTACCCGGGTCTGGCTGAGCAATCTGCTCAGAAGACGTTCGCGTCGGCCGCGGAGGCAACGCAGAGCCTTTTTCAGGCCGTGCAGCACGATAACGAGCAGGCGATTGAGAACATCCTGGGCGGACCTACGGAGCTGGCGTCCTCGCGCGACGACGCCCAAGATAAGCTAGACCGCGAGCTGTTTGTCCAGAAATATCAGGAGATGCACCGCCTTGCTCGCCAGACTGACGGATCGATGACTCTGTATATCGGCGCCGAGAACTGGCCGTTCCCTGTCCCGCTCATTGAGAAAAACGGTACCTGGCACTTCGATTCGGATGCCGGCCTCAAGGAAGTTTTGTTCCGACGAATCGGCGAGAACGAACTCACAGCAATCGAGGTTTGCCACGAGTTTGTCGCCGCCGAAAAGCATCGACCACAATCAACAACCACGAATCCGGTGGGCAGTTTTTCCGCGAGCTTGCTCGCGCGAGCGTCCGATCATCCCACGTCCGGCAGTCTGCCTCTGTTCCAAGGTTACTATTTTCGCGTCTTGCCGACCCGCTCTACAAATGAAACACGGGCCGCCAAAGGCAACGCGACTGGCGGATTCACCCTGATCGCCTACCCGGCGGTGTACCGGTCATCTGGGGTGATGAGCTTCATCGTGACAGAGAACGGTATCGTCTATGAAAAGGATCTTGGCGCAGCCACTTCCGCGCTTGCAAGCCCAATGGCAACGTTTCACAAAGACGCGACCTGGCGCGAGGCGAGCGAATAGAAGTTCTCCATCAAATGTGAACACGTACCGCTCCGCACGATAGCAGGCTGACTGCTCGCATACGCAAAGCACCCTGCCCAAAGCAGCTGACACTCGCATCGCCACTTGGTATCTACTCCGTTTGGCGGACTATGAAAACCGGCATTTATATCGGAGTAGCTTGCCTCCTTGCGCTCACAGCAGTTCTTGCGCTTGTCGGCTGCGGATTTGTACTCTGGCAAGAACTTCGCATTTGGCCCCCTTCGGACATAATCCTTCGGGTAATTGATGGCCTGTTGGTCGTGTTGATGCTGGTCGAGATTCTTCATACTGTACGAATGTCGATTCGGTCCGATGCAATAGCGCCTGAGCCATTCTTAATCCTCGGTTTGATCGCCACAATCCGACGCATACTCGTTATTGCGCTCGAGGCGGCAAACCTTTCAAGTCCCGAGAGATGGCATCAGGGTGGCGAAACAATGTTCCGCGCGTCTCTTATTGAGCTTGCCCTGCTTGGCTCATTGGTGCTTCTTTTTGTAACGGCGATTTGTCTCATCCGTCGTAGCCAGAGATCGTTTGAAGCGGAGGTCGAGTAGCGGCGCGACGTCTTGAATCGGACAGCTCCTGACGTCATTTCGACAGTGTTTGCCGCTCTCGAGATCAGACGCCTGCCGAGTTCGCTACCAGTCCGTATGTAATGGTCCATTTCAGAGGCCTGGACACATAATTGCACAGCATGTGTTGAAGGAAAGAGCGAGCATTGCAGCATCGGTAAGACCGCAGCGCCTCGGTAAGCGTCTTAAGCGGTGAGCGCCGAAATTGTACCTTCAACAAAACTCGCCCGGGAGCACGACCCGGCTAAACGTCGCCGTCTGCATGTTTTGGAGCCGTTTCTGTGTGGATTGTAAGACTTGCGCTATTAAGGCCCTATACATTCGTAATCGTCTCGTTGTTGATTTTAATATCTGGTGCGGCGGCGATCGTCACCACGCCCACTGACATTTTGCCTGACATTGCCATCCCGATTGTCAGCGTGATCTGGAACTATAACGGCCTGGACGCGGATGACATGTCGAAACGCATTGTCGGAGTATGCGAGCGAGCGTTATCGACCTCGGTCAATAATATCGAGCACATCGAATCGCAATCTTACAGCGGCGTGGGCGTTATCAAAATTTATTTTCAACCGGATGTTCAGATTGATCTGGCGATCGCGCAGGTAACGGCACTGGCGCAATCCATTCTGCGCCTCATGCCTCCGGGCATTCTTCCTCCCTATGTGCTGAAGTACGACGCTTCCAGCGTCCCCATTGTTCAACTCAGTCTCGGAGGCAAATCGCTATCCCAGCAAGAACTCTACGATTTTGGACAGAATTTTATTCGACCCCAATTGGCGAATATCGGCGGTGCGGCTGTTCCGTTGCCCTACGGAGGCGAGCAGCGGGCCATCATGGTGGACGTCGAGCCGCTGCAGCTAACTGCGTACCACCTTACAACGTCCGACATTTCCACGGTTCTCAACAATCAGAACTTTGTGGCGCCCTCCGGAACCGAAAAGATCGGCGACCGCGAATATCTGGTGGGGACAAACAGCAGTCCTTCGTCAATCGCGGAACTGAATAACTTACCAGTACGCGCTGCGAATGGCTCGGTGGTCACGATGAAGGATGTCGCCTGGATCCACAACGGATATACGCCACAGACCAGCTTTGTGCGGGAGAACGGCATCGCCTCGGCCCTTCTAACCGTCATTAAGAACGGCGCCGCCTCGACACTCACCATCGTGGACCAGGTGAAGGCTGCCATACCGCGCATCAAAGCCGCACTGGCAAGTCAGCTCACGATTACGCCGCTTTTTGATCAATCAGTAATTGTTCGAGCTTCCATACAAGACGTGGTGCAGGAGGCGGTCACGGCGGCGATATTGACAGCCTTGATGATCCTTGTTTTCCTCGGCAGTTGGCGGAGCACCCTGATTGTTTGTACCTCGATTCCGCTCGCTGTTTTGTTTGCGATAGCAGCTCTATCGATGCTGCACCAGACGATCAACGTTATGTCTTTGGGCGGCCTGGCGCTTGCGGTAGGCATGCTGGTGGATGATGCGACCGTTGAGCTTGAAAATACTCATCGAAACCTTTCCGGCAAACCGCTTACCTCCGCAATATTAACGAGCGCGGAGCAGGTGGCCGCTCCAGCGTTGGTGGCGACCTTAACGATTTGTATCGTCTTTGTACCCGTGACGCTGCTGACCGGCGCGGCCAAATACATCTTTACGCCTCTGGCGATGACTGTTGTGTTGTCGCTCATTGCCTCGTACGGGCTCTCGCGCACGCTACTGCCTACCATGATGCACTTCCTTCTGCCGAAAGAAGTGCCTCTTTATAAGGGAGGAGATACGCCGCTGCGGCGTAGTATTATTTGGCGCATTCATGAACGGTTCGAGCGTCATTTCGACAATTTTCAGCGGCGGTATACTTCTGCGCTCGAGTGGGCGCTCGCCCATCGTGCTCTCGTGCTTAGCATTTTCGCTCTTGCGTGTCTCGGGTCTTGCTCGCTGGTGTTCATTCTGGGCGAAGACTTTTTTCCTTACGTTGATTCAGGCCAGATGCAGTTGCATGTGCGGCCGCCCGCCGGCACTCGTATCGAGGTGGCAAGCGAGGTGTTCGCACGCATTGAGGACGAGATCCGGCACGTCATTCCGAAAGACCAACTTCAACTTGTTGTCGATAACATCGGCCTGCCTCCCGGGGGGGTCAATCTTGCCTATTCGGCTGATGACACTACAAGTAACGGCGACGGAGCCATCCTGATATCCCTGGCCGAGAAGCATCAGCCCACGCAGCAGTGGATGCGAATCCTGCGGGAAGATCTCGCAAATAAGTTTCCTCAAGAGACGTTCTTTTTCGAGCCGGCCGATATCACGAATCAGACTCTCAACTTTGGAGCGCCAGCGCCCATTAATGTTCAGGTTCGCGGAAAAGATGCGAGCGCCACTCATCAAATCGCGACAGAGCTTCAGCAGCAGATCAAGAATGTTCCGGGCGCCGTCGATGTGTTCGTGCAGCAGGTAGTGAACTCGCCGGAGATTCAGCTCAATGTAGATCGGCTGAAAGCCCAGGAACTTGCGTTGACCGAGAAGGATGTCGTCGACAATGTCCTCCTGGGACTTTCCGGTAGCGGCCAGGTTGCGCCGAATTTCTGGGTCGATCCACAGACCGGCGTTGAATATCCGGTCGTTGTCCAGGTGCCGCAATATCGCCTGCATAATCTCGCCACTCTTTCTCAATTACCGGTGACCTCTCCCTCCACAAACAGTAATCAACTTTTGCGCAATATCTCTGAAACCAAACGCCAATTTTCTCCAGTCACGGTCTCGCACTATAACAATCTGCCAGTGATGAATGTATACGCGAACGTTCAACAACGAGACTTAGGCGGTGTGGCGCGAGATGTAGACAAGATCATCCAGGATGCTTCGAAACATCTGCCGGCCGCAACACGAATCGAAATGAGCGGCCAGGTGGTGACGATGAACAGTTCATTTCTGCATCTGGGCGTGGGTATTCTTGCCGCCGTGCTGTTCGCCTATCTTCTAATGGCACTCAATTTCCAATCCTGGTCTGATCCGCTGATCATCATTGCCGCACTTCCCGGAGCATTTTCGGGCATCATGTGGGCTCTGTTCATTACCCAGACAACCTTGAATGTCCCCTCGCTGATGGGCACGTTGATGACAACCGGAGTAGCCACGGCAAATAGCATTTTGGTGGTTAGCTTTGCCAACGACCTGCGGGCAGAAGGGAAGAACGCCATGCAGGCGGCCCTGGAGGCCGGTTCGACCCGTCTGCGTCCGGTTTGCATGACAGCGCTGGCGATGATTGTTGGGATGCTTCCTATGGCGCTTGCGCTCGGCCAAGGCGGTTCGCAAAACGCGCCCATCGGCCGTGCGGTTATCGGCGGGCTTCTTTTCGCCACCGTGGGGACGCTGGTGATCGTGCCAGTTGTCTACTCGCTGATCCGCATGCAGGCTCCGGTGAACTTCGAGCAGCGCATCTCTGAAGAAACGCAAGGAGAGTTCAAGTGAGTGATTCCCCCCCACCTCTGGAACACCAACAGGCCGCCCAAGGTGACAGATGTACTAGTGTGGGACCGCACCGACGCCTTCGTCTGCGTTATCTGGCCATAGCCTTCGTGGTTATAGCCGGACTTTTGCTGGCCGGGTGGTTGCCTCGGCGCCAGCGCACAAAGGAAGTCAACGCCAAGGCAAACGAAGAGAAGAGTGCCCTACCCGTGGTGCAGGTAATGACCGTTCGTAAGGCGTCGGCCGTGGAGCATCTCACCCTTCCTGGCACCGTGACTCCCGTGAACGTGGCTCATATCTATGCGCGCGCCGCGGGTTACCTCAAAAAACGCTTCGTCGATTTGGGAGACAAGGTGCAGAGAGGACAACTGCTGGCGTTGATCTCCGCTCCTGATCTCGATGCCATTGTGCTGCAAAATCAGTCTCTTCTGCAGCAGAGCAAAGACGCCCTGAGCAAGTCGGAAAGTCAGTTGCATTTGCAGCAGGTGACCTATGATCGCGTTCACACGTTGGTGCTGCACGGTGTCTTATCGCAACAAGATGATGACGCTAGCGTGGCCACAGTACGGGCCGCGGCGGCTGACGTCCGTTCCTCCCAAAATGCAATTCAGGCTGCAGAGGCTACGCTAGCTCATGCCTCCGTACTTGCTTCGTTTGAAGAGGTCAGGTCTCCCGTTGATGGAACCGTAACTGCACGCAATGTTGAGACCGGCAGTTTGGTGTCGCTGGCAGGACAGGCTGAGGGGCCTTCTCCGACAGCCGGCGTAGTGGGTTCGGGAGGGCCTCCCACCGGCGGCGCGCAAGGCGGCGAGCTATTTGAGGTCGCGGATTTGCGCGATTTGCACGTTTTTGTGGCTGTACCGGAGCAAGACGCGATGTATGTGCAACTAGGCCACAACGCTGAACTGTCCTTCTCCGAGTTTCCGGGAGAACGGTTCGATGGCACTGTCACACGCAGCAACGATTCACTCAGTCAGGATACGCGTAGTCTTGTTTTGGAAGTGAAGGTAAACGATTCGCAACACCGCCTTCGTCCCGGCATGTTCACTTCGGTGCAGCTTCGATTCAGTGCGCTTCAGCCGGGCATTCTGATCTCTGGAGACAGCGTAATCGCCCAGGCGCACGGCGAAGTCGTGCCAATCGTGCGGAACGGGGTCATTCACATGCAGCCGGTTGTTCTAGGACGAGATTTGGGAGCTCAAATCTATGTCACAACTGGACTTCAGAATGGAGACATGGTCGTGGTAAGTCCCACTGACCAGGTGAAAGAGGGCGTCCGCGTTACCACGCAGCCGGCGCTCAAGGGGCAGCAACAATAATCAACGGCACCTGAAATTTGATTGTCATGTTTTCTCTGTCAAAGCTTGCATCTACGAGGTGGTTTGCGCTGCGGATCTGCGCATGCTCTTTGCTCACAAGTTCTCTTTGGAATGCCAGGACGCAGACGGCGATTCAAGATAGCACGCAGTTGCCGGCGCAAGCGGCATCTCCCACTGACGGCCGCTTGTATCTTACCCTTCAACAAGCAATCAGCATGGCGTTGAGAAACAACCTGGACATTCAACTCGAGCAGTTGGATCAGAACGTGGCCGATTTCAGCATAGAGCGGACCAAAGGTGGCGGCACTCCTCGCACAATCAACGACAACATCGCTGAAGCGCCGATCGGTGAAGGAACAGCCGCCGTGCCACTTCTCAGTTCGCTCTCGACCGTGCTGACCCCGACCAGCGTTGATCCCGCTGGCGTAAGTGTATCTGCCTCGTATGACAACGGCCATGTGACCGAAACACAACGTCCGCTGTCACTGGGTACCACGCCATTTTCTGCCGGCTCGCCTGTACCAGCCTATGACGGACAATTAGTGGGACAGCTCGCATGGTTGCGGCGTAATCCGGCTCCGTCGCTGGCGTTCGTAACGCCATCCGCAGCAACCGCCGGAGATAATCAGCCGACTGATAACACTCTGGGAAGTTTGACCGTCGCGAAGGGCTTTAGTTCCGGCGCAACCATTCAGCTTGGCGTCAATGATTTTATTAATAGTTTCTATTCGGGAAGCTCTTCACCTGTTCCATTCTCACGTCCTAACGCAATCGCTATGGCGACACAGCCCTTACTGCGCGGCGCCGGCCGACCAAATAATACGCGGTACATTGCCATTGCCAAGACGAATAAGAACATCTCGGAAGCGGTTCTTGAAGCGCAGATGATCAGTACGATTTCGGGCGTGGCAAATCTCTACTACGACTTGGTGAGCTTACAGGAGTCGGTACGGGTTCAGCAGCAGGCTTTGAAGTCGGCCGAGGAGTTGCTTAACAACGATCGTCAGCAATACGCGGTGGGACGAATGCCTCCCATCGAAGTATCCCGCGCCGAGGCTTTGGTAGCGGCTGACGGGCTTGGTTTAACGCAGTCACGCGCGCTC
Organism: Bryobacteraceae bacterium; assembly: GCA_036272575.1. Taxonomy (GTDB): domain Bacteria; phylum Acidobacteriota; class Terriglobia; order Bryobacterales; family Bryobacteraceae; genus Bog-105. The sequence continues at coordinate 17,907 of DATAYL010000251.1, forward strand.
CAGGAACAACAAGAGATCGTTCTGCGTACCGTTGTCGATCCGCAGTCGCTTGCGAACAGAGGCAGGGATGTAGCCGAGATCGTCGCAACGGATCGGCTCTCGGCGCCTACAAATGGTCAGCAGCGCTCTCTCGCGGAACTCATTGACCTTGCTCGGAGCCAACGCCCAGACCTGCGGCAAGCGAGGCTCCAGGTCAGCAATGGCGAACGCATCGTTGCTGCGTCTCAAAACGAGCTGCGCCCGGAGCTCGACTTGTATGGTGAATTTCAGAGCCGAGGGGTTGTGATTCCGGGCCTCATCCCTATTGGCGGAGATCCGACCACAGGCGCCGCCGTGCTCGATCCCGTTCCGACCGGCGGCATTCGCGCATCCAGAGTCTACGAAGCCGGAATACAATTTAACATCCCGCTGCGAAATAGAGTTGCCGCGGGCGATCTGGGGGCCGACCTCACCCAACTCCGGCAAGAAAAGATGCGCTTCACCCAAATGCAAGCTCAGGTTTCCGCGGAGGTTCGAAATGCAGTCATCGCCTTACATGCGGCAAGTAAGGCAGCCCAATCGGCGGCGACCAGCCGGAAGTTACAGGAACAGTTATTGGCCGCCGAGACTGAGAAGTTTCAGACTGGCTTTTCGACTAACTTCAACGTGATTCAACAGCAGACGTATTTGGCACAATCTGAAACCACAGAGGTTGTCGCAGAAGCTGCGTGGCAGAAAGCTGTCGTGCAGCTAGACCGCGCTGTAGGAGAAACATTGCAGCACCGGGGTATTGCTCTAAATCCAGATACGAAGAGTCGTAGATGAATCGAGCCTGAGACTTCGACTTCGCTCGATCTTAGTTCGATCAGTTGGCTTCGAAGACCCTCGTGCCGAATGTCCTGAGTAAATCAGATATGCCTTGAGTCCGTAACCAGCCGTGTAGGAGGGCGCATCCGCAAAAATCTCCCGTATGGTCAAAAAACCCGTACTTAGTGAAAACACAAGGGCATTATCGAGCCACGCCATAGCGCCGTTAACCTGACGTTAAGGGACAATCTCCTCGTCTTGTAACGTCGCGTTACGTCCCCATTCACGTTCATCTGCCCAATCTCTACCGGCACCCGCAAGCGCTTGGAAACAAAAACCGTTCCAATATTTGGACCATACGGGATGAGCTCAGGGCTCATCTAGGGCTCTGAACGAGCGTCGTGGCGGCAACGAATGCACTACACTTCTGTATGATTCGTAGCGGATGTTCCGAACAAAATTCATTCAATTCGCGATCCTAAGCTCCTTTTGCTTTCCCCTGGCCGCTGGCCAACCGGGCAAATACACTATTGCAGTGGTAGGCCTCGTGCACTCGCATGTCTGGGGTCATCTGAAAACCATGGTGGACGGCAAAACCGCAACGCTGGTCGGTGTCTCCGAGCCAAACCCGGAACTGGTAGCCGAGGCGACGAAGGCCGGGGTACCGGCCAACTTATTCTTTGGGGATTACAAGGAAATGCTCGACAAGGTGAAACCGGACATCGTTTGGGCTTTTGTCGAGAACAATCGGCATCTGGAGATTGCTAGGGAGTGCGCGCCGCGCCATATCAATCTCATCTTTGAGAAACCTACCGCCAGCACTTACGGTGAGGCGAAGCAGATTGAGGCGTTGGCGCAGAAATACAACGTGCGGATCATGACGAATTACCAGATGGCTTGGTGGCCCTCAAACTATGCGGCTCGAGCGGCGGTGGAACACGGCGACATCGGTACCGTGTACCGGTTGCACGGCGTAGTGAGACATGGCGGACCAGGATCAGAGGGAACGCGGAACAAATTCTTTTTTGATTACTTCGCACGGGGTTGCGAGTCGCGATCTGGGGGAACCGTGACATGGATCTGAGTTGGCCAAAATCTTCATCGGCATCGTTTAGCTGCACGTAGCGTAACCTGAGGGCAGATCTTCTGTTTTCGACGATTCGTTTTTTCGGCGTCGAACTCCTCTCAAATCCATTGGGGATGGCCGAGACAGTGCAGAAAAGAGTATCTTCTAAACGGGATTCACGACTTACAGTCGCTATCACCGTT
>DATAYL010000252.1:0-5125 GCA_036272575.1 Bryobacteraceae bacterium
ATGAAACTGCTCGGCCACAACTCGTCCGACATGACGATGAAATATCTCGACATCGCCTTGCCGGATCTCCAACGGGAGTTTCATTCCGCCCGATCACATCCTCGACATCTCGCACCACAGCCAAAGTCAGCCGCTGTCTCCGTTTGCTCCGGACTCAACGGCGTGATCGACTCGTTCCTCGCAACACGGCATGCCTTAGCTATGTTCCGCCGTACTGTATGCAACAACGCGCTGCGCCGTTCACTGGATCGCCTTTCCAATAGGCTCACCAAAATCGTCACCGAACTTCGCAACCTCAACACGCGCTTAAAATGAGCACGGATTGGCCGGTTATGCCCGTTATTTGGAAACAATTGTTCTGGTGCAAGCAGATCCCGGCGAGCGGAAAGAACGAATTTGTGCCCCCGCGCGATTGTTCCATTTGTTTATTTGCAACGGGGTCTTTCGGTCTTGCGATTTGATCGATCGAACCCCACGAAGGTACACACAGATGGACCCATTGCTTTACCACAAGAAAGGCGTTATACCCATATGGGAAGACAATAGGTAATGAGCGACAAGAAGGAAATTTGGCAAGGGACGCTAGCGCTGATGGTTCTTCAAACGCTCGAGGTAATGGGGCGTCAGCACGGCTACGGGATTGTTCGCCGGGTTGAACAAATCAGCGGCGATCTTTTGTCGGTCAACCACGGAACTCTCTATCCCGTGCTCCTGAAATTGGAGCAAGAGGGCTCGATCTCGTCCGCATGGGGCGTTTCGGAGAACAACCGCAAAGCAAAGTTCTACAGCTTGACGAAGGCCGGCAGGAAAATGCTCGCTGCTGAGGCACGCCATTGGCACCAAACGACGGAGATTATTGCGCGGTCTTTCACTGCTCGTGCAGGAGAAGTGAAATGAAAAAACTTCGCAGCTGGTGCCGCCGGCTTCTAGGCACTATGATTGGCCACCGCCGGGAAAGCGAATTGGCGGATGAAATTGAGTTGCATATTCAGATGCAGGTTGATGACAATGTCCGCATCGGAATGTCCCCGCAAGCTGCGCGGCGAGCAGCCCAGGTGAAATTCGGCGGAATCGAATCAAACAAAGAAAATTATCGCGATCAGCGCGGGCTGCCTCAGTTGGACCTGCTCTTTCAGGATCTTCGCTATTGTTTTCGCCAGCTTCGTCGTAATCCAGGATTTACGGCTGTTGTGGTATTGACCTTGGCGCTCGGAATCGGCGCGAACACAGCGGTCTTCAGTGTGATGAATGTAGTGATGCTGCGCTTTCTTCCGGTGCACGATCCTCAGCAGTTGGTCCTTCTCAACAGCACCCTAACATTCGGAGCGCAGAGCGGGGATGGCGACACCTCGCTCACCGAGTACATCTTTGAACAATTGCGAAAGCAAACGCAGGTGTTTTCGGATCTCGTCGCGTTGGCGCCGCTCAGCAATCAGAAGATAGGTGTCCGCTATGGCAAGGAGCCCGAAGAGGCGCTGGTCGAAATGGTCAGCGGAAACTTTTTTTCTGGTCTTGGTCTGCGCCCAGTCGTCGGGAGGACGTTCAATCTCCAGGACGAAACTACTCACGCGCCGTTAGCCGTGTTGAGCTACGCTTATTGGACAACACACCGGAAGCGACGGCTCCGTGCTCGGCCATGCCATCGACATCAAAGGAGTGCCCTTCACCGTTATCGGTGTCGCAGCGCCGGATTTCATTGGCGTCGAAAGTACAAGACCAACGGACGTTTGGATCCCGCTTCAGAACGACGCAATTCTTCAACCCTGGGGTCAGCCTCCCGGGGCCGGCTTGAGCCTCTATGGCTCGGCGCATCTCTGGTGGTGCTTGAAAACCATCGGGCGCCTTCGCCCAGGAATCGGAGAGAGGCGGGCATTGGCGCAATTACAGCCGATATTTCAACGCGCGGCACTCGAGGGGGCGCAGAGAAACCCGAAGTATGAAAAACCGAAACTGTACTTCACGCCGGCCCGCGGAATGAATGGTCTGCGAGACGAATACAGTCAGCCGCTCTCCGTGCTGATGATGATGGTTTGTATCGTGTTGGTGATCGCGTGTGCCAATATCGCGATGCTGCTCATCGCCCGCAACGCGGCCCGCCGTCGCGAATTCAGCGTTCGAATGGCTCTAGGCGTCAGCCGCATTCGCCTCTTTCGGCAGCTTCTCACGGAAAGCATGTTGCTCGTAGCGCGGGAGGCGCGTTCGGCTGGCTATTTGCTCTGTGGGCGACACGCGCACTCTCAGCATGGGCGTACCTCGATTTGAGCCTGGCTCCTGATGGCACAGTTCTGGTCTTTACCATCGCGCTCACGTTTCTCGCAGGGCTCGCCTTTGGACTCGCTCCTTTACGAACCGTGATTCGCAGCCCCATTGGGCTTGCATTGAAGACCTCCAGCGCCGCGGCCAATCAGGGGAGAGCCCGATTCCGAAGCGGTCAAGGAGTAGTCGCATTGCAGATCTCTTTGTGTCTCGCGCTGATGGTCGCTGCTGGACTTTTATTGCAGACTCTGCGCAATTTGGAGAGCGTGACACTGGGCCTTCGAACCTCCGGGTTGCTTGTCTTTGGTGTCAGCCCGCAGAATATCCACTCGGACCCGGAGGCGATTCGTTTTTATAGCGCGTTGCTCAACCGAGTGCGTATCCTGCCTGGAGTCGAAGCAGCAACCCTTATGAAGAATCGGATCGGATCGGGGTGGAGTTCCAATTCCTCTGTGTTGGTTGACGGCAAGGATCCCGTGGGCGATGGCAAATCCCAGATGCGTTGGAACGGAGTAGGTCCGGACTATTTTCACGTGTTGGGCACGCCGATTCTGATGGGCCGAGATTTCAATGAGGCCGACTCCGAAAACGCGCCCAAAGTCGTGATCGTCAACCAAACTTTTGTCAAGCGCTATCTGGCAGGTCGCGAACCGCTGGGCCATCACGTAACTCGCGGCGACAATGAGCCCTCGACAATCGTCGGCATGGTTCAAGACAGCAAGTACACCGGCGTCGAGGAACCCGCAATGCCAATGGCCTGGTTTCCCTATACGCAGTTCAAAGGTCTGTCCGGCATGCAGGTGGAACTGCGCACAGTAACCGATCCGCGCGCGCTGCTGCCGGAAGTACGTCGAGCTATGCAGCAGTTTGCGCCCGAGCTGCCCTTGCTTCAGCCTATGACCCAACAGGAGCAGTTGGAGCGCTCGTTCTCAGAGGAACGATTGGTGGCGCGGCTCTCTGTCTTTTTCGGCCTCTTGGCGGCCTTGCTCGTCGCTACTGGGCTCTACGGAACGCTCTCCTACAATATGAGCCAGCGAACCACCGAGGTTGGTGTTCGCATGGCCCTGGGCGCACGGCGCGGCCAAGTCTTGTGGATGGTGTTGCGCGGAACTCTCGCAGTTGCAGCGGCGGGCATCGCCGTCGGCCTACCGCTGGCGTTTGCAGGGGCCCGTTTTATGCGGTCGATGCTTTATGGAGTGCAACCTGGCAGTCTCTGCATGTTCGGCAGCGCAGTGATCGGAATTGTCGTCGTCTCGCTTGCGGCGAGCCTGATTCCTGCGCGCCGCGCAGCCTCAATCGATCCGATTATCGCCCTCCGATTCGAGTAATCCACCGCTCTGTCCGGCACGAACACGGTCTTGTGGTCCATACTCCGAAGCGACGGCGGCGATCAGGGCGAGTAGACGACGATGTGTTTAGTTTCCGAATTGGTTCTGGATCGTCGGCAACCCGGACATTGAGCAGACCAGAGGGCGTTTTTTGTCTGTAATCCGGTTCTACTGTCCGGGTTGCCCGTGACTCGACCGCTCTCACCTGGGCAACGCGCCAGGTTTGCGATCCGTCTAAGTGCTTGTGTTCTGGTTCCGATGTTTAACTAACGCCTTCATTGGCATGCTTGCCTCCGTCGTCGCTCTGGCAGGGTTGTTGCTAGCTACCGAAGACACACGATCCAAGCCTGCCCCTCTAAAGCTGCTTTTGCAGGCAAGTGACGTAACCGTGGAATGCCGAACGGCTTCAACTTCAGTATTGTCAACGCAACCGATCACGACGTCAAACTGCCGAGCCCCACGGTCGAGTGCTCAGATTCGTTTGACGGCTACGTCATGTTGTACCTGAAGTACATTCCTTCGGATGGGTTGGGACCAATGGACGGGGGCGGTTGCGCAAGAGATCGGTTTGGAAAGTGGCCCTCCATTCTTGAGCGGATAAAAACGTGGCAGACGCTCGGCGCCGGCGAAGCTCTCATCCTCAAGGGCAAACGCGAGCAGTTTTTTTATTCAGATCAAAGACCAGGGAAATACGAATTTTGGGCATCGTACACACCTCCGTACGTACAAGACCTGGACAAGCAACTCCTATTTGGCTCTGGCATTGATTTTCCGACTAGCACGGTGGTGTCTTCTCGCTTGAGTTTCGAGCGAAAGCGATAGTGGCAGCCAAGCAGCTCAAAGCCTTTCTCGTCCGTTCTGGCCCCGTCGGGATCTGTTCCAGGATGGTCGGCAATCCGGAAACTGGACCGGGTTGCTGCACGTTGCCGTACAACGCGCTACTCGCGGATGTGGATTCGCCAGTGCGGCGCACAGGTGGCTCCGCCGAGATTACCCGAGTGAAAGCGGATGCCACTTTAGCCGTTGTCTAGTCGCCATCCCGCTCTGCCTCAACACCCTGGAGAGGACAACCACATAAAAAGGTCGAGTGCGGCCGGTGCGCTCGCCAGAACCTTAACAGCTTCCAGATCAGTCGGAATGGGGTGGCTTGTGATCTCGCGATAGAACTCATCGCTCAAGACGATGACGTTCTCGAACTCATCGGAAAGAGGGCGCTGCTCCAAGTTGCGGTCATACCAAATCTGCGCTTGCTGCAAAAAGCTGAAGCGCGATCGTTGTACCAGCTTGGCTTTCCCGGCCATGGAATCGGTCCCGAAGAAAATGGTCGCGCCGAAGATCCTTTCGAAGGCTCCGACCAGCCGTTTGTACTCCTTACCTCCTTTCTGCATCCCGAAGGTCTCCAGCATCTCGGCACCGCTCTTGAAGCGAACGGTTTGGCTCTTCTGCTGAACGGCGAGAGTAGCCAAGTAGATCGGCACCAGACGATCCTGTCCGAAGGGCAAGCCGAATTGCGGATGCCCGGTGATCTGCAGGAGAAAGCT
>DATAYL010000253.1:0-28445 GCA_036272575.1 Bryobacteraceae bacterium
TGCCTTCGCCAATCCGGCGCTGCTGCATGCAGTTGGTCAGTTCTTCCAGCATGGCAGCCGGTACATGCCCTGTTGTTTCTTCGTCGATTACTGCCGGAATCACTTGCAAGACTCTTCTTTCTAGAATGTAACTGTAACGATACCGTTCAGCAACGCGCCTGCCGTAAGCTCCGCTATGATGGCCGTGCTGTTTACCATGCCGCCCCAACAGCTCCGAGTAATAAAGGCCTCGCGAACTATACAGCTTAAGCAGTAAGTAATTGACAAATCCAAGAGCTGCTATAGGAACCACTGTGGTCCAGGCTTCGCGCGGCTTCACCAGCTGGCGGGATCTATCGTTCGGTCAGGCAATACCGGGTATACGACGAACGCCAGGAGGCCGAGCAAAACTGCGCTGCGTATTTCTTCAATGGTGAGTCCGCCGCTGAAATGTGTGAGCGCGGGTTTCATCGAGAGCAGCAGTGTCATCACAATGGCAGCAGCGACGGGAGTGTAGTGATGGTCTTGGCCGACAAGCACTCCGAAAACGTACGATTGACGGCGACGAAGGTAGTCGCTTCCACTGCTCGTCCTTCGCGGATGTTGCGGACGGCCGTGAGTTCCGTAATCGCCAGAAGGCCGGCGAACGAAGTATACGCCAAGCCGGGACCGGCCAACATGCTGAGTGTACCGAGCATCGCAGTAATCGCGAACGTTCGGGCTCCCAGATCTTTCTGGGACCACTCCCGTTCGAGTCCGACCAGCATGCCGATTCCGACGCTCACTGCGAGCTTCAACGAGAAGTCGGGCGGGGTGAACATAACGTTCAGGGCGTTTGCGAAACCCCGGAACTATTTCACCTAACAGCAGCTAAATCCAACTCCCACGTTTGTCCGATCAGATCTTTGCCGAAGCGACAATGCGGCTCCTCGTGTTTGAGCCGGTAGCCTTCCTGTTGATAGATATGCCTGGCTGCCGCGAGAACGCTGTTGGTCCAGAGCATGATGCGCCGGTATCCAGCCTGACGGGCGAACTGGGTGCATTGCCGCACCAGCGCCGTTCCCAGACCCAATCCTCGAGCACCCGGTTCGACAAAAAGCAGCCTCAATTTGGCCACTTCCGCTAATTCCGGATGTTTCACTAAGAAGATGCAGCCGAGCGACTCCCCGTCGCGCTCCGCAATCCAGCATCGTTCGCGCAGTTCGTCATACTGCTCGATGAATTCAGCCGTAATGCGCGCCACCAGGGCCTCGAAGCGCTCGTCCCAGCCGTATTCCTGGCGGTAGAGCAGTCCGTGGCGGTGAACCACCCAGCCCATGTCTCCGGACCGATGGGATCGCAATACGTAAGGACGCGTGCTGGGTTCTTCCGTCAATGTTTCTTCCACCGTTCGCATAGCGCGCAGGAGGCGAACGCGCCTGTCCGGAGTCAGCCGGCCCAGGATTCCGGCAATCTGCTGATTCGACCGCCGATTCAACGATGCGAAAGCCAGGTTCCCTTGCCGGGTCAAAGTAAGCAGCGCCTGCCGGTTGTCGTTTGGCGCGGCCTCCCGGCGGACGAGTTTTGCTTCGCATAAACGAGTGACGAGTCTGCTGAGATAACCCGGGTCGAGACGCAAATCCTCGGCGAGAGCGGTTGCGGTAACGCCTTTCGTAGACGCTAGCTCGTACAACAGCCGCGCCTCGGTCAACGAGTAGCCCGTCTGCAGCAGCGATTCGTCCAGTGTGCCAATCTGACGAGTGTAAAAACGATTAAAGGCCCGAAAGGATTGAACCTGCTGCTTTTCAGGGTCGGCTTCGGTCAGGTTCTCGCCTGAGTTCCTCATGCGGATAGTTGCTCCAGGCGACTATTTTATATGCTTTTGTGCAATATAAACAGGGGAGGGCCGATGTATTTCGGTGAGCCGAAATACACGTTTTGAAGAGGCGAGAGACAATCAAAAGATGCCGATCAGCCGCCGTAATTTTCTCCAGACCACGGGCGCCGCTTCCGCTCTTGTGCTCGCCCAAGCTGCCGCTGCGCAGAAAGAAGCGAAGCCGATTTCAGCCAATGACCGTGTGCAAATGGGTTGCATCGGCTTTGGCATTATGGGCCAGGGCGACGTGAAGACGGCAGCGGCGCTTCCCGGCGTAGAGATCGTCGCAGTTTGCGACGTCTATGACGGCCGTAGAACTGCGGCCCGGGAGCGCTACGGCGACCAGGTCTTCACGACGCGGGACTATCGGGAGCTCTTGAATCGCAAGGACGTCGATGCGGTGATCGTGGCAACACCAGATCATTGGCATGCGCGCATTGCGAGCGATGCCATGCGCGCCAGCAAAGATGTCTATTGCCAGAAGCCCATGGTGCGCGAAGTGGCGGACGGACACATGGTGATCGAAGCGCAGAAGCAGACCAATCGTATTCTCCAAGTGGGTAGCCAGCGCGTCAGCTCGATCATTTATGCCAAAGCCAAAGAATTGATTGCAAGTGGGGCGATTGGGCAAGTGCACCTGATCGAAGCCTTCATTAACCGCAATTCTTCGCTGGGCGCATGGCAGTACACGATTCCGCCAGATGCTTCGCCGCAAACGATCGACTGGGATCAGTTTCTCGGCAATGCTCCTAAACGTTCCTTTGAGCCCGTGCGCCTGTTTCGCTGGAGAAATTACCGTGACTACGGAACGGGCATTCCGGGCGACTTATTTGTTCACCTCTTTAGCGGCATCCATTTTGTGATGAACAGCAATGGGCCGGAACGCATTGCGGCAACGGGAGGCACTTATTACTGGAAAGACGGGCGAGATGTGCCGGATTTGATGGCTGGTCTCTACGACTATCCGGCCACTGACACGCATCCTGGTTTTCAGATAAGTTTTCGGGTCAATTTCGAAGCGGGCAGCGGCGAGGGCGAGGATTCGCAAGGGTTCCGGTTCATCGGCACGGAAGGGGTGCTGAACCTGTCGGTAGGAAATGCGATCAGTCTTTCGAAAAGGCCGCGTGAGCTCGATCCAGGCACGACCGCGAGTACTTTTGCGAAGGCAATGGCGGACCAGGTTCTGGCGGAACACCGGCTGAAATTTCCGGAACACCCGGACACGATTGAAAGCATTCAAACGTTTTCCGAAGAGACGTTCCCGGTGCCCAAGGGATACTCCGAGCAGGTCGCCCATCACGAAACCTTTCAGCATGCGATTCGCACGCGAACGCCGGTCACCGAAGATCCGGCATTCGGTTTACGGGCGGCTGGGCCGGCTTTGATGTCGAACGTTTCTTATTTCGAACGCCGGATGGTCACCTGGGATCCTGTTGCGATGCGCATGGTGACTTAAGTTCTGCGCAAGCTATCCTAATGCGTTGGCTGCGCGATGAGTGAACTCGAGATACTCGGATTAGTTCTTCCCGTGATTGCGCCCGTTTTCGTGGGCTGGCTCATTGTGCAAGCGAAAGTCACGCAAGCGAAAGTCATGCAAGCGAGCGACGCAAAAGCGCTGAGCTGAGCGTAGCTTTCACATTTTCTTACCGGCGCTGCTGGTTGAACATCTGGCGCGGCAGAAAGTCTCAACGCGGTAGTAGTAAGTCTTCCGTTGCTGCTCATACCGCTCGGCCGCGAGGCAATCGTTCCGGTGATTGTCAATCTGGTGCAGCGAGTCCGCGTTATAGTAAGCCTTGGTGCGCCGGGCGCCTCCGTGTCCGCGGGAAGGGCTGAGCCTGCCGGTAGTTGACCGTTAACATTTCAAAAGACGAATCTTCCTTTTGGCCCGTTACGCGGACGCCGGGCAATGACACGAAGGGGGATCGTCACGTCCGTATCTGATCGAGTCTCACACCCAACACGCCGGTTGCCGCAGCAACCAAACCTGGAACAGTTGCGTAAACAGGCGAGAGATCTGCTGGAACAGTACCGCTCCGGAGAGCCGGCGGCGCTTGCTGAAGTAGGGCGATTCGAACGCCATCCGGACCCATCTTCCTTTGCATTGCATGATGCGCAGCGGGTACTGGCGCGAGCTTATGGTTACGAGAGTTGGCCCAAGCTGAAGACGTTTGTCGATGGCGTAAACATTGCGAAACTAGCCGAGGCGGTGAACGCCGGGGATCGGACGCAAGTCCGGGTCCTGTTGAATACGCGTCCGGAGCTGATCGGCATGGACATGGCAGGCAACAATGAGCATCGCGCTTTGCATTATGCGGTACTCAAGCGCGATGCGCCGATGGTGCAGTTACTGATGGAAGCCGGTGCGGATGCGCGCAAAGGAATTTTCCCTCACCGTGACGCGACCTCCGCTTTGGTGATCGCGCGAGATCGCGGATATCAGGAAATTGTTGCGGTGATCGAAGAAGAGGAGAAATTGCGCCGCGAGGAGATGAGCTGCCCGAATGCTACAGTCTCGCCAGTGCAGGAGCAGATTAACGCAGCGATATCCGGCGGCGATAACGCTGCAGTTATCCGTTTGCTGGAAACGGACAAGTCCTTGATTCAGGCGTGCGACCGGGAAGGCGGGACGCCGCTGCACGTGGCTGCGGGAGAAGGCAATGCGGAAATAGTGCGTTGGCTGCTTGACAGGCGAGCTAATGTGCGTAAGCAGGACATTCGTGGATTAACAGCGCTCGATCGTGCGGCGCTCGCGGCTGACCCTCGCAACGACGGCGCGGAAGCGTTTCCTGCAGTGGCCAATTTACTTTTGGAGCGTGGCGCGGAAGTGACGATCCGCGCCGCAGTGGCTTTGGCCGACGCGCCGCGCGTGCGGGAGTTCATTTCCGCAGATCCGGGCTTGCTGCGCCAGATCGGACATGACGGCGGCTTGCTTACGCTGGCCGTCAAGCACGGACAACTGGAAATGGTGCGGCTCCTGCTCGACCTCGGCGCCGACGTGGACGAGCGCACCATGCTGCACGAAATAGAAGAGCCGACCCTTAGCTGGGGCATGCCGCTTTGGCACGCCGCGCTGGCGGGGGATTATGCTATTTCGAAGCTGTTGTTGGAGCGTGGCGCCGATCCGAACGCCAATGTGTATGCATCCGGTTGGCCACTGCGCAACGCCTGGGGTCATAAGAACGATTCCGTCAAACGACTGCTGCTCGAACATGGCGCAAAGATGCAGCCGTATATGGTGTCCGAGACCCATAACGTCGAAGAAGCACGGCGGCTGCTTTCGGCGGATACGAGCGAGGAAGTGGCAGATGAGTTGGCGTGGTCGGCGGCCGGTCACGGCTGTCCGGCGATTCTGGAATTGGCGTTGCCAAGGCTTGAGAGAGCAAGGGATGATCCGCGGTGGCATTGGATTCTGATGCAGCCGATCCGTGGAGCCTCTGCCGATACCTCGCGTAATGAAGGCTTTTTCGAGTGTATGGCCGCACTGCTGAGGCATGGAGTGGATCCGAACGTCGCGCGCTATGGGCAGACCATGCTGCATTACGCGGCGGCACGGCATGACGAAGTAAACGGCGAGGATCGCGCGCGCTTTGCCGCGATGCTGCTCGACTACGGGGCACGCCTCGATTTGCGCGATGATTTGTTGAAATCAACTCCACTGGGCTGGGCCTGCCGATGGGGGCGAATGCAGCTGGTCGCGTTGCTTGTGGAGCGAGGTGCGCCGATTGACGAGCCGGACGCGGAGTCTTGGGCTGCGCCGGTTGCATGGGCGGAGAAAACGCAGCACCACGAGATTCTTCGATTTTTGAAGGCGAAGATCTAATAATTGTTTGCTCACCGGCGCGGTTCTGAAAGGCGACCAGGTAACAGGTCAGCACTGCGGATGAGCCAATAAATCAGAACCGGTTGAAGAGGCAGGCGCGCCCAGAGAATCCAGGACGGTATCGGGCGAGCGCTGAGCTGGATAGAATTTGCCGCCATATCGATATTCGCGGGAAAAACCGCAACCAGTAGCGCAACCAGTCCCCAAGCAGCAATCCGCCGCAGGCGGGGAATTTGCAGACCTATTGCTCCAGCCAGTTCGGCCGCGCCGCTTATATAAACAGCGGCTTGCGGATACGGTATGTAGGGCGGAACAATTTTCGAAAAGGAAGCGGTCAGCAAAAAATGCAGAGTACCAGACGTGAGAAAGAGCAGGGAGAACAGCATCAGTCCGGTTCTCTGAAGTTTACTTAGCGGGCGCATCATGCGTTTACAGCGAATTCGGAAAGCTTGTTGCGGATAGATTGCGGGACCTCGGCCACAACCTCGCAATAATCGTCGCCGTAGTGCTGCGAAGTGACTGCCCCGCGCTCGTGGAGCAGATGCAGGAGTCTCCCTTCGCCGAGCGGCAGGCGGAACTTCTGGCGCGAGACCGGATCCTGCACGAGTGCCCGATCGATCTTCTCCAGAAGTTCCGATACGCCCGAACCGGTTTGAGCCGAAATGAGCGCGGCTTCGGTCTGGTTTTGGCGGGCGGTTTCACCAAGTAAACGGTGAGTCAAAGTGGCGAGATCCTGTTGCCGGTCGGCTTCTGGAAGCCGGTCGCCTTTGTTGAGTACGAGCATTTGGGGTGCGGTTTCAGCCCCAATCTCACCCAACACTTTAAGCACATGAGCCGTCTGTTCTTCCGCATCAGGTGAGCTAATGTCGACGACATGCAGCAGCAGAGCAGCAGCGGTGACTTCTTCTAAGGTGGCTCGGAACGCGTCCACCAGCGTGGTGGGCAAATTGCGGATGAAGCCGACCGTATCGCTCAGCAGAACGCGCCGTTGCGAAGGCAGTCGAATCTGCCGAACGATAGGGTCGAGTGTGGCAAACATCTTGGCGTCAGCCAACACGCCGGCGCCGGTCAGCCGGTTGAACAAAGTGGATTTGCCGGCATTGGTATAGCCAACGAGACTGACAGTCGAGAGCGGGACAGCCTGCCTCTGCGATCGTTGAACGCCGCGCGTGGCACGCACCCGTTCAATATCGGAACGGAGCTTCGCGATGCGTTTGGCAATCCGGCGACGGTCGGTTTCGAGCTGTGTCTCGCCAGGGCCTCGCGTGCCGATTCCGCCACCCAGACGCGACATCTGGGTGCCACGGCCGGCGAGACGCGGCAGCAGATAATTCAGTTGAGCCAGCTCCACCTGGAGCTGACCTTCACTGGTACGCGCGCGCCGCGCAAAAATATCGAGAATCAGTTGCGTGCGATCGAGAATTTTGGCTTCGATGCGGCGCTCTAAATTTCGCAACTGAGTGGGCGTGAGTTCACGGTCGAAAATAACTGTATCGATATCATCGGCTGAGACACGACCTTTGATCTCGTCCACCTTGCCCGAGCCCAGCAGCGTCGCCGAATCAAGTGCCGAACGCACCTGCGTGATTTGAGCGACTATCTTGGCGCCGGCGCTCTCCGCGAGAGTTTGCAGCTCATCCAATGATTCCTGGGTCTCGACGGCTGAACCGGAGGCTAAGAGCGGCGAAGGCCGGCTGCTGAGGTGTACTCCAACGATCAAGGCCCGCTCTTCACGAGGCTGAACGGGCACTACGTTTGGCTTTCACCTGAGTCGTTTCCCGGTGTGGGCGGAATTCCAGGACCGGAGGAGGGTCCGGGGGAGTTAAGCGGCCGGGAAACCACCACGGTAGAAATGGCGTGTTTAAAAATAAGCTGCTCCTGATTATTGGATTCGAGCACAACGGAATACTTATCGAAGCTTTTGATGCGGCCGGATAATTTAACGCCGCTCATGAGATAGATGGTCAGGAACGTCCGGTCCTTCCGTGCCGCGTTCAAAAATGCTTCTTGAATATTTTGCGCTAGCTTATCCACTTTTTGTCCTTTTCTTTTCTAGCAGCGCTCACGAACTGGCAGGCACAGCCGACAGGGTTGTGGAACCTGCGAGTAAGTGCTGGCTTCACAGGCTCGAACAGCTTCAAGACCCACCCTACAGCTTACAACGTGGACTTTAGTAGCCAAGGTGTTGTTTCAAAAGAGTTTAGTAGAAGACATAAGGGGAGCAAACCAGTAGTACTTGGCGGGTCTGCGGGAGCCGATCAGAGCAACTTCGTCGGCATAGCGGTCCGTGAGGTGTTGGACAACTGGTCCAAATCGGGCTAGTCAGATTGATAATTGACTGGTCGAAGGGCAAACTATGGGGAGTTGAAGGAGAGCACTACCATGCAGGCACAGCGGCGAGTGATCATCTTTTTGGGACCTCCGGGATCTGGGAAAGGGACGCAGGGAATGCGTCTCGGGGAGGCGCTGGCCATTCCGGTGATTTCGACGGGAGAGCTGCTGCGGAATGAATGCCGGGCGGGAACCGATCTCGGACGGCAAATCGGTGCGATTCTGCAGAGCGGTCAGTTGCTCGCCGACAGCCAAATGAATAGTATGGTGGCCCACCGAATCGCCGCGGCCGATTGCCTGCACGGCTGCATTCTGGATGGATTTCCGCGAACGGTGGCACAAGCGGAATTCCTCGATAATTGGCTGGAACAATCGGGGGGCGCGGAAGTGACGGTCTTCGACTTCCTGGTTTCTGTGGACGAGTTAATTGAGCGCTTGGGTAAGAGGCGGCAATGTCCGAAGTGCGGCTGCATTTTCAGCACGCGCGGAGAGCCGCTAGCCAACCGGATGACGTGTCCGAATGACCGATCGCTGCTGGTTTCCAGGACAGATGACCAGCCGGATGCCATACGCAACCGGCTGCAGATTTATCAGCGAAACACCGGACCTTTGACGAAATATTATAGGCGCAGAGGTTATCACCGGATTTCAGCGGCTAAATCGCCTGATTTTATTACAGAAGAGTTGCTGGGAGTATTGCGGCCTCAATCGTCTAACCTAACGGCAGCCAACCTGGTATTGGCCGCGCATGCCATAAATTAATCCATCGATCAGCCAAGCTCGTCACCGTGTAAGACTGGCGTTATGCGGCGAAAGGAGAAACATGGGGGCACGAGTTCTGCGCGGGCTGATCGTTGGATCGGGAGCGCTGATCATGGCGGCAACTGTAGTTGCGATTGCGACTCGGAACCGACGAGCCGATTTCAAAAAACGATTCGCTTGCAAGTGTGAGTCCGGCGAAACGGAGCCCGCCCCGCCGGTACACAGGCAGCGTGGCGATTATTTCCAAATTACACGCAGCCGAGGCAAGGGTTCAAAGCAGAAGTGGGTCTTACAAGGGTTTGGACGCTACCAGTGCTTTCTGCTATTTGATTCTTGGCGAGAAGCCATGGACCAGGCGACTTTTCACGCCGAGAATCTGGCGACGAAGCCCCAATCATTGAGATTCAGGTTCCTAGCTCATTGCGTGTGATAACAGAGCGGGTCGCGTTCAACGCTTCACGCTGGCTTTCATCTTAAGAGCGGCGGCATCGAAAGTTGTCACCTGGGCCGCCATCAATCCGTCGTGCGTTTCGTAAGCGTCAGCGCCGCGGTAGGGTTCTGTCAAGAATGGCGCTTCGGCTCGCCATTGCACATTGACGGTTTCGCCCACAACGAAAATGTGCTCTGGCGTAATGCTGAGGCCGCACGTGCCGCCTTGCGCGGGCGGTTTCATCACTTGAGCAAACATTTTTCCGAGCGCACTACGGCCGCGGACCACCTGTCCGTTGGGCGAGAAGAATTCCACATTATCGGGAAACTGCGCCATGAGCCGGTTCCAATCGCAAGTGCTGAAGGCCGCCATGTGTTCTTCGACCACCTTGCGTGGTGTCGGCTGCCGTTTCCTCGGCGGCAACATTGGTGTTGGTGACTCGGCAGGAGCGATCGCGCTTGCCATTGTCGCAAGAAGCACGGTGGGTAAAAAGACTTTCGAGATTTGCAAGAGTGGAGGAGTTCCTTATGGTTTAACCATATCGAAGAGCGCTGTCGCGAAACTCGTGAGCGAAATCGCGCGTCTGGTTTTTGGTGACTCGTGGGCTTATTTGTTTTTGGCTGATCGTACTGCTCACGGGTTGCGTACATAAGCATGGCTACTTGACGGGAAACGCGGCGCCGCCCGCCGGAAGCTATCTGGATTTACAAGCCGGCTGGCGTTTGCGCGCGATCGTGCCTTTGACGAAGTCCGGCGGCCTCGGCTCGGCGATTGAGTCCGCTACCGGTGACAGCGACACCAAAACGGTCACCGCAATCGCAAAGCACGATTTCGTGGGTTATGACACTCAGCTATATTCCATACACAAGCGCATCGCAGGTGTGAAGATTCGCCTGGAGTCCTCCACTTCGACGATCAACGGAAAGAATTTTGTCGAGCCGCAGCCGGCCGTCGATCTATTCCGGATGCCGCGTTTTGCGAAGCGAGTACGTCTTGTATTTCTGCAGCGTGTCAGTAGCGCGGATCACAATATGGCTGTATTAGGCGCAAAGGATCTCTCGTCCCTCAATCGGCTGACGACCAAACTCGAAGCCAGCCCGCAGGCGTGTGTCACTTCACGCCGGGAATATTGCTTCTGGATACCGGCAGGCATCGCCGTGCGCGCCGAGCGTCAGGCCACGCCGGGAGCTGACGAGTCGGATTGGGTTCCCGTACGGTAGCCCGATCGGTGGTGCGTTGTAAATCGAGGCATCTTTACTGCGCGCGGGCTGCATCCAACAATAAGCACTCATGCAAAAAAGAAAACTTGGCAATTCCCCTCTGGAAGTCTTTCCTCTTTGTCTGGGAGGAAACGTGTTTGGCTGGACGGCCGATGAAGCCGCATCGTTTCGCGTCCTGGACGCATTTGTCGATGCCGGGGGCAATTTCGTTGATACCGCGGATGTGTACTCAAAGTGGGTTCCTGGCCACCAGGGCGGCGAATCCGAGACCGTGCTGGGCAAATGGTTCCGACAAACTGGCAAGCGACAGAACGTTGTTCTAGCCTCGAAGGTCGGCATGGAGCTTGCACCTGAGAAAAAGGGGCTGGCGAAAAACTACATTATGCAAGCCGTGGAGGACTCTCTAAGACGGCTCCAAACAGACCACATCGATTTATACCAGTCGCACAAGGACGATCCGGACGTGTCGCTCGACGAGACGTTAGGCGCCTACAGCCAACTTATTCAGCAGGGAAAGGTGCGCGTCATCGGCGCTTCAAACTACTCAGGAAAGCGATTGCAAGAGGCGCTGGACACCAGCGCGCAAAAGGGATTAGCCCGGTACGAGAGTCTTCAACCCGAATACAATCTCTACGACCGCGCGCACTATGAAAGCGATTTAGAGCCAATTTGCGAGAAGAACAATCTCGGCGTTATTCCATATTTTTCGTTGGCGTCCGGATTCTTGAGCGGGAAATACCGGTCGGAAGCTGATCTGGCGAATAAGCAGCGCGGCGCCATGGTGAAGAAATATCTGAATGACCGTGGCTTCCGGATTCTCGACGCCTTGGACGCAATAGCAAAAGAGCATCGGTCAACGCCGGCGCAGGTCTCTCTGGCGTGGCTCATGGCACGCCCGAGCATCACCGCTCCGATTGCCAGTGCTACGAGCCTCGAACAATTGAAAGACTTAATCGAGGCGGCGAGTTTAGAACTTGACTCTGCCGCTATCGAGCGACTGAACCAGGCGAGTGCCCTCGATCAGCACGAACATGCGAAGGCTTGACTACAGAGAGTAAACACGGTTGCGATGCGCGCCGACCAGAATCTGGAATATGCGGTGCGCAACCAATTCGTGTAGGGAAAGCAGTTCGCGATTCGCGCTCACAATAGAGGCGACGTCATTCGGATTTGCGCCGGCGCCGCCCGCCTTCAGCGCGTCGGTCGCTTCCTTGATGATCGGATCAGAAATAACTTCGCCTGCCATTTCCCAAAGTGTAATGAAGCGATCGATAGACGTGGGCAGGCTCATGGCAAATACGGCGTGACTGCTGGTGGTACGCGGCGGCTTGTAATCAAGGTTAAAGGGGCCGTTATAGTTGTGCGCGCGAAACAGAACCAGGATGTTCAGCCAGTCAAGCGGGTTGACCAAGCCGATCGCGATATCCACATCGTGCTTTAAGCGGTATCCGTCGTTGATGTCGAAGTGAAACAACTTGCCGCAGAGTAATGCGCGGGCCAGCGCAGCGCGCGGAGCACCGCCCCACATTAGCTCGTGCAGGTATTCGGGATTCAGCCCAACCATTTCGGGATGTTGGAGCAAACCCGACGAAATAAATCCCAGCATGGCATCGGAAGTGGGCAGCAGGATCTCGGCCTGGGGCTCAAACGGCTTAGCCTCCAGGCAGTGCTTCAGGGGTGCTCTCTTGTATCGTGTGGCAATTTCGATATCCGCCTCACAAGCGGCGTTTATTCCTTCGGCATACCAGCGCAAAGTTTGTGTTTCTTCGATTGCGCCTTGCACGTAATAGCCAAGCGAACCGGGCCAATACACACAAAACTGGGCGCCCAGCTCGTGACCAATTCCAACCGTGTTTGCCAGCCTTCGACTCGCGTAAGCGCGGACATCGGGTGACTCGGCCGCCGGCCCCGCTGCCCAAACTGCGTGATGAAAAGTTTCGGTCGTAACCATCGAGCACTTCAGTCCGTGTTTCGCCAGCGTGCTCTTTATGCGAGCGACAGTCTCGTCCTGTTTCGGCGTGAAGAGATCTTCCGTCCGAATCACATCCGTGTCGTGAGTGCACCAATAACCCACGCCCATCTTGCTGTATTCTTCGATGACAGTCTCGAAAGTAATTGGCGGTCGAACCGGCGCGTGAAAAACAGCTTGTCCTTCATAGGCCGGCGCCCATTGCGGACCGGTGATGAAATAACGCCTGCGGATTTCGGGCGAATATCCGCCTCCACAGGCATTCGTCAGTCGATCAACCAGAGCGATCTGCTTCTCTTGAGGTATGGTGCCCATAAACGAGCACCATGATAGCGGAGCGGTCAGCGCGAGAAAGTAGCTCGCAACCCGGTGGTAATAAAAATGTCGTTACTTTTGCGCCCGAAAATGGGGGCACTCAAGTAGCTGTCGCTGACGCTCAATTGCCAGCTGAGCCACTTATGGATTACCGTTGCGGCTCCCGCGTTAAAGAGCACCCGATATTGGCCGTTATTCGGAGATACGTAGAAGCGAACAGACTGATTTACCGAGGTAACGCCGGTCACCTTGTGCGTGAAATCGTCCCCCAAATTGAACTCCAGAAGATTTCGGGTCAAAGTGCCCGTGGGAATAAGTTGAAATGACTCGTGATTATAATCAAAGCCGGCGAGCAAGTCGAGCGTGGTACGCGCATTTTTGATGGCGTGATATCCCAAACCGCCGCCTACCACAAAGCGGAAGTTCAAGTTTTGAAACGTATCGTATTCGTCTGTGTTTGAAACGTTCCAGAACCACCGGTCATTAATGTTGTGATCATACGAGATCCCACCGCGCACCGAATCGGCAGTGGGGCCAGTAACGCCTCCGACCGTACCCGTCGAGTAGATTTGGTTCATGAACAAAGTGATCTTGTCGTCATTGGTGGCACGCGACGCATTGAACGCGGTGTTGAGCGTGTCGGTGTGCGAGTTACCCCGGGCGAGTGCAAATCCGAGATCCACGTAGCCTGCCCACAGGTCGAGCCATCCTGGCGCCAAGAACTTTTCGTACTTCTGTTCTTCGGCAGCGTCACGGATCGTATCCACTTGGCCAATCGGAGCGGTTGCAGTATTTGAGGGTGTTGCTACTTCCAAATTCCCGCCTTCCGTAGTGACCTTGCCGTTGACCTGCTGCCCATTGGGAAGTTTGACGAACAGTGGATTATCCGACTTGATGTTGGTGACTGAACTCCAGGCTACTGTGACCTCACCCATCAGTTGAGTCTTGATTATCAGGTTTGCTCCATCCTTTTTCTCAATTTGGCCTGTGATAACGTCACCGTTCTTTAGGGTTACCTGATCGGCTAGTAAAACCGCAGATGCAGATGAGAAAAGTAGAAGCGTTGCAAATATGCGGAAAAGAAGTTTTAGATTCATGTGAAATTTACAAGGCGAGCTTCTCGAAAGGATTCAGATGACCCTTTCGGACTTAAGATGTCTTTAAATTATGGGGGTAAGCCTAGATTCGGCGCAACGATTGCGCACTCTTCCGAATAAACAGGTACAATCCTCCAGTATGAACCGCCGGCACTTGACACAATCAAGCAAAAAGATCTTGATCGCACTTAGTATGTTGACGTTAGCTTGCCTAGTCTGTTCGGCAGGGCAAACTAGCAACTCAAAGTCGACTGACTACAATTCTCCGGAAGCGGCAGCGGCGAACCAAATCGACCGCATCGCTAAGGACGTTTACAAGCAGATCATTACCTTGCCGCAATACGGAGTCTTTGACCAGCTCCATTTCGCCATCAAGGGCAGCAGCACTGTGATATTACGCGGCCAGGCTTCACGTCCTACCTTAAAATCAAGCGCGGAAAACGTCGCAAAAAAGGTCGAGGGCGTGCATGAAGTAATCAACGAGATCGAAGTATTGCCCGTTTCACAAAACGATGACCGTATCCGGGCGCTCACTTACGCGCGGATCTATGGAAATCAATGGCTGAGTCGTTATACCAGTAATCGGGGTGGTGGTCGCTATATCTCGCCGATGCGTCGAACCATCGGTATCACCAATGATCCGCCAATCGGTTGGCACGCAATTCACATCATTGTGAAAAACGGAAATATTCGTCTCGTCGGCGTCGTTGATAGCTCCGGCGATCTGGCGATGGCCGAGATGGTCGCCAGACAAGTTCCGGGAGCATTTACTGTGGACAACGACCTACTCGTAGCCAAGGAAGAAAAAGGCAAATAATAGGTTCAACCCGTAAGTGCTTCGACAGTTTGCGAGCTTAATCCCGAACCGATTCCCCACCGCAATGGATCGCGCTCATCCAATATGAGAAAGCTCTCGGCATTTACGAAAGCCGAGCCTGTTATATGGGGATGGACGACGCCGTTACGGACTGATATCGAGCCCTCGAAGACGCTGTCGGTAATACTTTGCTGCCGCCATATCTGCCCTTCGGTGAATTGCCCGGACGCGTAGAGACACGCCAGCTTAGCGCTCGTGCCGGTACCACAAGGTGACCGATCATAACTCTGGCCCGGGCAGAGAACAAAATTCCTGCTATCTGCTTGGGGAATTGTCGGTGCGCCCAAAAGTTCTATGTGATCGATCTCATCTCCGTTCGTTCCGGTAATACCTTGCGCCCGCAAAGCTCCCCGAATCTTCCATGCATATTCGGTAAGCGCGTCCACGTTCGCGAGAGTCAAAGGAAAACGGTGATCGGGGCTCAGGAAAAACCAATTGCCGCCCCAGGCGATATCACCCGTGACTTGCCCAAACCCGGGCACCTCGACCAGCCTATTAGTCTGACTTCGGTAACTTGCAACGTTTCTTACGGTTACTCTCCCGTCGTCATGCAAAGAGGCTTCGACCACACCGACCGGTGTCTCGATTCGGTGCAGGCCTGTACCAATCTTTCCTAGATGTGCCAGGGTCACGATCAACCCGATCGTTCCATGACCGCACATCCCGAGAAACCCGACGTTGTTAAAGAAAATTGCTCCGGTTGTGGCCGATGGGTCAATCGGCTTGCATAGTAACGCCCCGACTATGGCGTCACAACCCCGTGGCTCATTGACAATGGCGGATCGATAATGGTCAAAGCGCTCGCGAAAGATATCGAGACGCTCGCGCAAGCTTCCGACGCCGAGTTCGGGACCGCCGCTGAGGACCACCCGCGTGGGTTCGCCGCCAGTGTGCGAATCGATTACGTGCAATTTGTTGTTATGGGACAAGCGTGAGCACACGCTATTTTATACAATGGGCGCTCAAGTGGATGCGGTGGTAGTCGGATGCGGTATCGTCGGCGCCGCATGCGCCTATGAACTTACTTTGGCGGGTTTGCGGGTCACTGTCTGCGAGCAAAACGACCACGTTGGCGGCGGCGCTACGGCGGCCGGCATGGGGCATTTGGCGGTGATGGACGATTCAGACGCGCAATTCGCACTGACCTCTTATTCGCAGCAACTTTGGCAGCAGCTCGCTTCGGAACTTCCGCGCAAATGCGAGTATCTCGACTGCGGTTCTCTCTGGATTGCGGCAGACGACCTCGAATATCGCGAAGTGCAGCGAAAATTCGACTTCTACAGCAACCACAAATTGCCGGTTGAAGTCCTGGATACCAAACAAGTTGCCGAAGCGGAACCGAATCTGCGGCCGGGTCTGGCAGGAGCGCTATTGTTGCCCTCCGACGCGGTTTGTTATCCGCCTGCAGTCGCACGCTTCCTCGCTTATAAGGTAGCGGCCGCCGGTGGCCGCATACTGCTGAACAAAACGGTTGTTTCCCTTCAAGACGATCAGGTTCGTTTCGCGGACGGCTCTGCGCTGGGAAGCGACCTGGTTGTGCTGGCGACTGGCGCATCTATCCACCGGCTGGTCCCCGAAATTGAAATGCGTCCGCGTAAAGGCCATCTGCTTATTACAGATCGCTATCCCGGTTTCGTGCGGCGCCAGCTGATTGAGCTCGGATATTTGAAGAGTGCTCATGCGACGAATACCGACTCCGTTGCTTTCAATGCGCAGCCGCGCATGACTGGCCAAATTTTGATCGGCTCTTCGAGGCAGTATGGAGTTGAAACCCCCGAGGTTGACAACGCCATCTTGCAAATAATGTTGCAGAAGGCGATTCAGTATATGCCGGGTCTCGAAAATCTTGCTGCCCTTCGAACCTGGACAGGATTCCGCGCCGCTACTCCGGACAAGCTTCCCTTAATCGGCAAACTCCCAGGGAATGAACACGTATTTCTCGCGACCGGACATGAAGGACTCGGCATCTCCACATCTCTTGCGACCGGGCGTCTATTAACGGATGAAATACTCGGCCGAGAATCGGCAATCTCCCGCCTCCCTTATCAGCCGGCCAGGAACTTCGCATTGCATGCCTGACATGGTTCGCATCAAAGTTAACGGAAACGAGTTGGACGTGCCGGCAGGCATAAGCGTCGCTTCCGCTATCCTGCGAGCGAGCGTAAATCGCTGCCGCACCTCGGTTACCGGAACGCCTAGGGGCCCACTCTGCGGGATGGGCATCTGTTTCGAATGTAGAGTGTCGATCGACGGACGTGAAAACTGCCGAAGTTGCCAGCTTGCAGTGACATCAGGGATGCAGGTAGAAACAACATGATTTCCGCCGATATCGTGGTAGTGGGTGCAGGTCCCGCCGGAATCGCCGCCGCAGTAGCCGCCGCGCAAAACGGCGCAAACGTTCTTGTTGTCGACGATAATTTCAAACCGGGTGGACAGATTTGGCGGGGCGAAACTTCGCAGTCTGGCAGTCGGTCGGCGCAAAGTTGGTTGCGGCGCTTCGAAGCTCTCAATATTCCCACCATCTCGAGCGCGCAGGTTATTGCGGTCGACACCGCGGCTCGCACCTTGCTGGTTGAGAAGTGGAACGGATCACTCAAAGTGCAGTTTGAAAAGCTTGTGCTGGCAACCGGTGCGCGCGAACTCTTTCTCCCTTTTCCGGGTTGGACTCTTCCCGGCATCATGGGCGTGGGTGGTTTGCAGGCCATGGTGAAGGACGGCCTGCCCATTGATGGCAAACGTGTGGTAATCGGCGGCAGCGGCCCACTGTTATTAGCCGTTGCGGCACATCTCCGCCACCAAGGCGCGATCGTAACGCTCGTCGCCGAACAGGCTTTGCGTTGGGCTATCGTCAAGTTTACTGCTGGTCTCATCAATTGGCCGGGAAAGATAACGCAAGCATTCGCGCTTCGCTGTTCGCTCGGCAGCGTTCCTTACCGGTTCGATTGTTCGATTACGGAGGCAATGGGTGAAACGGCAGTCGAAGCCGTGCGTGTCACGCAAGGCGGCCGCACCTGGACGGAGCGTTGTGACTATGCTGCGATTGCCTACGGGCTGTCTCCGAATACTGAGCTTGCCGCACTGCTTGGTGCTCGTTTACACCAACAAAAGGTGGCGGTGGACGATTGCCAGGAGTCCTCGATAAAAAACGTTTTCGTTGCGGGTGAGTGTACCGGGATCGGCGGAGTAGATTTGGCGCTCATCGAAGGCGAAATAGCGGGGTTGGCGGCCAGTGGACAGCGGGAACGTTCGCGAAAGTTGTGGCGAAAACGAAGTCACGCGCGAAATTTCGCGCAACGTCTCAACCATGCCTTTCGCCTGCGCGACGAGTTGCGCGCGCTGCCCACGCCTGAGACTCTACTGTGCCGCTGTGAAGATGTTTCGTTCGGCCAGGTTCGCGCCTATCCCTCGCTGCGTGCCGCCAAACTTCATACCCGCTGCGGCATGGGGCCATGTCAGGCCAGAATCTGCGGCGCGGCCGCCGCCTTTCTTTTTGGATGGAACGCGGAGACGCCCCGTCCGCCCGTGCTTGCCGGTAGAGTAGGAACACTCGCAGGTGTCACTTCGAATTCGGAAAAACAAACAAACCTCTATGAAGAACATGCAATGGCGAGGAGTCATTCCGGCCATCACGACTCCGTTTAATAAAGATCTTTCGGTAGATCATGCTTTCCTGGCCGAGCATTGCAAATGGTTGATCGACAATGGCTGCAAGGGAGTAGTAGCGCTGGGCTCCCTCGGCGAAGGCGCTACGCTCAGTCCGAGCGAGAAGATTGAGATCCTCGATACCTGTCTCAAAGCGATAGGCGACCGCGCCTACGTCGTCGCGGGCATCTCTTCGCTCGCGACGGCGCAGGCGATTTCCCTTACAAAGTCGGCGGAAGCAGCCGGTTGCCACGGACTCATGGTGCTTCCACCTTACGTCTACATTGGTGACTGGCGCGAGATCAAGACGCATGTAAGCGCCATCTTTCAAAGCACGGCATTGTCCTGCATGCTTTACAACAATCCGATTGCCTACACCACGGATTTTCTTCCGGCTCAGGTCGATGAGTTATTGCGGGACCATTCAAACCTGCACGCTATTAAAGAATCGAGTGCCGATGTGCGGCGGGTGAGCGCGCTGCGGGCAATTGCGGGAAAGCGCTTGCACATTGCATGTGGTGTAGATGATGCCATTGTGGAAGCTGTTTACGCAGGTGCCGTGGGCTGGATCGCCGGTCTAGCCAACGCATTTCCGAAAGAGTCCGTGGATCTGTTTGAGTTGGCCACCGCCGGTCAGAAGGATAAAGCCTTCGAACTGTACCGCTGGTTCCTGCCATTGCTACGCATGGACACCGTTCCCAAATTCGTACAGCTGATCAAACTCGTTCAGGAAGAAGTAGGAATGGGCAGTCAGCGGGTCCGTCCGCCCCGCCTTGTCCTGGCGGGCGACGAACTCACGCAGGCAACGCAAATCATACAGGACAGCATCGCCAAACATCCCTATCAGCCGGCCGGCATTTCCCGTTAACGTTTGCATAAACATTGGAATTGAAACGGTTCATCCATAGCTGGCGAATTCTCCACTATTTTCCTTCCGGCACACAAATTTATTGTTGACAACCTTTGTAGCGCCTTGATAGATTGCTATGCAATCTACCCTGTCTCTGTCTTAGTTTTTCCCGAAAGGAGAAACCATGAAGGTTGGCCGGCTTGCAAAGCTAAGCACGGTGATCGCGCTAATCGCCGTCGCGTCGTCCGCATCTGCACAAACGTATCGCGCCCAGGTACGCGGTCTGGTAACTGACCAGAGTAACTCCATTCTTCCCGGAGCGTCCGTTACGTTGTCGAACGTAAATACCGGTGTTAACACCGTGAAGCAGACGGATGCTTCTGGCTTGTACGTGTTCGACTATGTCGATCCCGGAACGTACCGAATCACCATCGATGCCGCCGGTTTCGGCAAATTTCTTCAGGAGAATATCGTCGTACAGTCGGGCGGCGACGTTACCGTTAACGCCAGCCTGCATCCCGGCACGCTTCAGCAGAGCGTGACCGTTGCTGAAACGCCTCCCAACGTTGACTTCAATTCGAGCAACGAGGAACTAACCCTCGATACCAAGATGTCGAACGACACGCCTCGACTCGATCGGAATCCATTTAAACTCACCTTGCTCGAACCGGCCGCTGTCAATACGCGTGGCGAGATGCTGCCTTTCAATTCCTGGGCGGCCAACAGCGTGGACCTGGGAGGCGGTACAAATCTCAAGAACAATCTGCTGGTGGACGGAAGCCCGATCGGTCTTGGTCACAAATCCGGCTATGTGCCGAACCAGGATGATGTGCAGGAGACAATCGTGTCTCGTAACAGTGTAGACGCCGAGTCCGGCCATAGTGCGGGGGGCCTGATCAGTGTTACCACGAAAGCCGGTACCAACGATTGGCACGGCGGTATTTTCTATCTGGGACGGTATCCGTGGTTGAGCGCGGAAGCCGATCGCACGACCTTCAGCAAGAATGCTCTGCGCCAGAATATGTTTGGCGGAACGCTCGGCAACCCGATTCTCAAGAACAAACTATTCAACTTTTTCTCTATCGAAGACTGGAAGGTGGCCTCGCCGAACAGTTATGTCGTCACTGTACCTACCGCGCTCGAGAGGAACGGAGATTTCTCGCAGTCCTATAACATTTACGGGGGACTGCGCACCGTTTACGATCCCTTTAGCACCGTTGTCGGCGCGAATGGTTCGATCACTCGCACTGCCTTTCCCGGCAATAAGATTCCTGCCAATCGATTTGATCCACTCGCCGCCCAATTTATGTCGGCATTCTGGGCCCCCAACAATCCCGGCGACAATATCACCGGAGTAAACAACTTCAAGAAGGGTTATACCGATGCATACAATTATCTGAATTTCTCCGACCGGGTCGATTACAGCATCAGTGACAAGTGGAGAGTCTCGGGGCACTTCGGCCGCTACAGCACCAGCGATATCACGAGCAACCCGACTCCGAATGGTTCGGAACTGTATCAGCCTTCGGGCGCTGTACGATATGGCGATCAGGTATCGGCCGATGCGATCTATCTGGCCAACGCCTCGACTGTGGCGAACGTTCACTTCAGTTGGAACAACCTCGGCGACTCGTATCTTTCGCGCGAATTGAACGGGACCTGGAGCCAGTTCTGGCCGAATAACAATTTCTATCAGTCGTATCAGGATGCCTCGAAGGGCGTTCCGATCTATTTCCCGAGTCTAAATATCGGAGGCAACACTTTCGGCGGCCCCAATTTTTTCTGGAACCAGATACCTACGGCTGAATCGTTCAGTATCGGACTTTCTCATCAGGCTGGGAGCCACTACATCAAAACAGGCTTCGAATATCGCCGGAGCGGCGGCCCCACGCTGGTCACCGGCCTGTCTCAGTTTGTTTTCAATTCAAATCTGACCGCCAATACCTATCAAAATCCGGATACGTCCCGTGTTGGCGACCAGTTTGCCACCTTTCTGCTCGGCGCGCTTGATAACAACACCCAAATGATCGGCGGACCCTCTCCGTCGCCGATCGATAATTTCTATGCAGTTTACATAGGAGATGACTGGAAGGTAAGCCGTAACGTGACAATCAACCTGGGCCTTCGTGACGAGTATGAGTCGGCCTGGCACGATGCGGCCCATAATCTCTCGCAAGGTTTAAACCTGACGCAAATCGATCCCGCCATAGCCGCCAATCCGCCGCAGATGCCGTCCGCGGTGACTAACATTGTGGGCAACAACTACTCAAGCTACAACGGCATTTGGAGCTTTACCAGTCCCGGCAGCCCCGGCATGTGGCATCCGCAGAACTTCGCGCTGCAGCCGCGCTTCGGAGTGGCTTATCGCATCAACGACAAAACGGCTCTGCGCTTCGGGTATGCGCTGTATTTCACCCCGACCGAATATCTATTTACCGCCGCACCGGTCAGCGGCTTCGAAGACATTGAATTCCTGGAGCCGCCGCTTTTCGGAGTTACCGGCTATCAATACGCCGCTCCGTTGCAAAATGGGAGGCCGCAGGAAACTCTCTCGAATCCATTTCCGGCGAGCAGCCCCCTCGTTCCTATTCCGGGAAGAGCAGGCGGCGCCAACACCGGGCGTGGCGGTTCGCCTCTGATCTGGTATCCGCAAAATATGCAGAAGGAGTACAACAACCGATTCAACGTCACGTTGGAACATCAGTTACCGGGCCAGCTCGTGGCTTCAGCCACCTACTTCTTAAACCTGGGAAGTCAGCAATACAATCAAGCGCTTAACAACATCAATCCGCTTCTTGAACAGCAGTATCAAGGAGCTCTTAATGCGCCGGTGTCGAACCCCTTCTATCACTATCTCAACCCGACCACGATTCCCGGACCCTATTACAATGAACCAACTGTTACCTTGAGCCAATTACTGGTCAAATATCCTCTGTATGGGCCGCTCTATCAGATCGGCGTGCAGGGTGCGGACGAGCAGTATCAATCTGTTTCGCTACAACTGCAAAAACGATTCAGCGCGGGCTATAACTTCCTGTTCGGATACGTTTACATCCGGGAAAAGGGCCAGCAGTTCCTGAATGATTTGCAGACCTATGAAAATCAACTGCACTGGCAGGATAGCAATCAGCCACACCACCGCATCACATCGGCGGGCAGCTACGAGCTTCC
The DNA here is from genome assembly GCA_036272575.1 of Bryobacteraceae bacterium. Taxonomy (GTDB): domain Bacteria; phylum Acidobacteriota; class Terriglobia; order Bryobacterales; family Bryobacteraceae; genus Bog-105. The sequence continues at coordinate 22,319 of DATAYL010000253.1, forward strand.
CTTCGGGCGAGGCAGAAGGTATTTCGCAAGCACGCCCCGCATAGCCGATGCCCTAATTGGCGGCTGGCAAATCACTGGAGAACTGACGTACAACAGCGGTGATTACCCACGCTTCGTCGGGCAGGCCCTCATTGTGACCGGAAATCCTTGTGTGTCGAATCCCACTCCGCAGAATTGGTTCAATAGGTCGGCGTTTCAGTTACCCTCGGGCTATGCCATTCAGAACAATCCAATTCAATATTCGTGTTTGACTGGCCCCAGCTTTTTCGATTTAGACGCCAGTATTCTCAAGAACTTTCACATTACAGAGAAGGTCCAGGCGCAATTGAAGATGACGGCTTACAATGCGACCAACAAACTAAATCGCGGCGACCCGGACACGACCTTTACTGATGCGAACTTCGGCCAAGCCCTATATCAAGGATCGCCCGGTGGTACATTCGGCGCGCAAACTGCCGTATTTGGAAATCAGAGCGGACGACAGGTGGAATTGGGGTTACGGATCTTCTTCTAAGCCCTATTCAATCACGTTTTCATCGGCGTTCGTCCGCGTCTATTCGGCAGCCAATGATTCTCGGCATTCGTATCCGAATCGCTTGGCTTCAAATCATTTCGAAGATCGCCCTCGGCGGCAGTACCTCCTCGGCCTTGCGTCGCTAAAACCCATCGTTCAGCATCTAGTGGCATGTGGCGACGAATTCGTTAGCATGGTGTTACGCGATGGCGAGAGTCGGCGTAATTCCAATTGGAGGGCCGCTGCGCGCGTCAAGAGCGGCGTAGAGCGACCATGCGCCGTGACGATAATATTCGAATCGGCACATCCTGATGACATCGGCAGCACCGGGCCGAGCCGGTCGAGCGCTTGGCCGACGTCTCATCTACGCAAAACACCGCGGCATGTGTGGCCGATTCAGATATAACCCGATGCCGTCGGCTGCTGCTGTGTGTTCGAAGTCCGGGTCGTCGCTGGCCATGTAGTGCTCGAGTCGATGCGGCTTCAGCCCGGCTCTATATCAGACGCACTGCACTGTGTCCTTACTCACCCCGAGCTGAGCTTCCCGGCGAGCAACCTCATTCCTTACGATCGAACCCGAATCTTTATGCTAGCCTAACGATTTATCGATGAGCCTGACCAGGAAAAAACCTCTCAGCACTCTGCTTGAGCAAGCCAGCGAGAGCCATCTGAAAAGGACTCTCACGGCCACCAGTTTGGTCGCCCTCGGCATTGGAGCTTTGATTGGGGCGGGCATCTTCGTGCGAACGGCCGCTGCTTCGGCTGAAGCCGCCGGTCCCGCCGTTACGACATCTTTCATCATTGCGGCGATCGGCTGCGCATTTGCCGGTTTTTGCTACGCGGAATTCGCTTCCATGATTCCCATCGCCGGCAGCGCCTACACGTATGCCTACACCACTATGGGCGAGTTTGTGGCATGGATCATCGGATGGGCTCTCATCTTGGAATACGCTCTGGGCGCGGCTACCGTCTCAATTGGCTGGAGCGAATACCTTAATAATCTATGCGGCGGCAGAATCCCTTTCGAATGGGTTCACTCACCGCTTCAGGTTTCCTCTACCGGAGTTCACGGCATCGTGAACATACCCGCGCTAGGTATTCTATTGGTGCTGACTTTGATCCTGATCAAAGGAACGCAGGAATCCGCTTTGGTCAATAGCGTGATCGTAGCCGTCAAGTTAACCATTGTTATTACGATCATCATCATCGGCTGGCACTTCATCAACCCGGCCAATCACACGCCGTACTTAATTCCCGCGGCTGAGCCTGGGCATGCCGGACTGTTTAAACATGGTTGGGGCGGGGTGTTGGGCGGGGCAGGCATCGTCTTCTTCGCCTTTATTGGATTCGATGCGGTTTCGACGGCCGCTCAGGAAGCTAGAAATCCTGCGCGCGACATGCCAATTGGCATCATGGGCTCGCTGGCCGTCTGCACTATTTTATATGTCCTGTTTGGGTACGTGTTAACCGGCATTTGCAATTGGCGAGAGTTTGCCATGGCTGGCAAAGAAGCTTCAGTGGCCTATGCCATTGCGCATTACATGCCTGGCTACGGATGGCTCGCTACCGCCGTAACCGTGGCCATCTTAGCCGGTTTCTCATCCGTCATTCTCGTTATGCTGCTTGGTCAAAGCCGAGTGTTTTATTCGATGGCGAACGATGGCTTGTTGCCCAAGCTGTTCTCAGATATTCATCCGAAATTCCGCACACCATATAAATCGAATGTTGTTTTATTTCTTTTTGTCGGCGTCTTTGCGGGCTTTATTCCCGAATCGATGGCCGGCGATCTCACTTCGATCGGAACGCTCTTTGCCTTCGTTTTGGTCTGCGCCGGCATCTGGATCATGCGCCGCTCGAATCCCGAGATCCATCGTCCGTTTCGCGCGCCCATGGTGCCTTTGTTTCCTATCCTAGGGATGCTTATTTGCGGCGGTATGATCATCTCCCTGGACCATAAAACGCAAATCGCAGCTTTATCCTGGATGGTCATCGGCCTCTTTGTCTACTTTCTCTATAGCCGATCCCACAGTCAATTAAATGCGGTATCGGCTGAACGCCCGGCTCCTACTCTCCGTTAATACCGCCTCGGTTGAGGCCGGTTTGACCCCCTTCAGGCGATCCACAGCGCGACTGGCGTGAATGCCCAGATGCTTGGCATCTCCAAATAGAACGGGCACGATTGAAAAAGGCAAGCAGGCGGATTTGATCGTGCTCGATGCGGATCCTTCACGCGACGTCGTGAATACGGAGAAGATTCATCTGGTTTTTCATTACGGCAAACAAGTAAGCGTCCCCGCTCGTTGAAATCTGAAGCACGCTGGAACCGGGTCAGTATGACTCACCGCGCAGACGGCCGGTGAGAAACGCACCAAGCATTACCCCTCCAAAGCCCAGAATCACGCTCAGCAAAATGTTCAGCAGCGCGATCAGAGGTGCGCCGCGGTCGAGCAGCGCGAAGGTTTCCCATTCGAAGCTGGAGAAAGTGGTGTATCCGCCCAGAACGCCGGTGACCAGAAAAAGCCGCCAAGCCGGACTGACCTCGGAACGAAGTACGAAAAATGCCATTAACAAACCAACCACAAATGAACCGGAGATGTTAACCAGGAAAGTGCCAAGCGGGAAGGGACCCGAATAGAGGCGCGAAACGCCGACAGACGCGAGAAAGCGGAGTCCCGATCCGATACTTCCGCCGAGCATAACGGCCAACAAGCTTTTCAGCATGCGGGCCGAACGATCCTACGAGAATGATGATGGAGAGTTCCCACAGCACACCTTTCCATGTGAGTAGGAGTCATCTTCCCCGAACGGCAGGGCGGTTATGGGCGAACTCCAACGCCAAGACCAGTTCAACAAATTATTATGAAAATCGCAAGCGTGAGCGAGTTACACACTAGCGAACCCAATAAGGCAGAGTCCGACGACATAACCGGCGAACATCAGCGCGACCAAAGGCATGGTTCCGGCGGGGGCGGCTCGGAACTCTTTCCAGATCAGCACACCCCAGATAGCAGCGATGAGAGTGGCGCCTTGGCCAAGAGCGTAAGAGATGGCTGGTCCCGCAACGCCGGAAGCAATCACATTCAGGCCGAACGCGAGCATCCAAATAGCACCTCCGAGAATGCCGAGCGAATGGAGCCAGGCGCTCCCGGCAAAGTATTCGCCGTAACTACGTCCCGCCGCCTTCATGAAAATTGTATTGACGACGAAGTTGCTGATGAAGACACCAACGGCAAAAAGCAGAAGGGCGGTGTATGGAGTGAGCTTACCTGGGAGGATCGTACCGCTGTTAAAGGCGGGAGACAAGGAGCGGATCAATTGCGGGTAGAAGAAGCCCATCAGGCAGCCAGCGACAACAGCAAAGAGAATACCCTTTTGCCAGCTGCGCTGGGAGGTGCGTGGAAGTTTGCGATAGGCAAGTGCGGACAGAATCATCGCCAGTAGAACAAAGGCAACTCCCAGGAAGAGGAGCGGCGCGTTTCCTTTCGGCTGTTCGAGGTAGGAAGTGACGGTGCCGATGATCAGTGCGAGGCCAATCCCGACCGGAAAGGCGATGGCCATGCCAGCCACATCGATCGCCACAACTAACAGGATGTTCGCGATGTTGAAAAGCACCCCGCTGAGGGCGGCGTAGGTGAGCGAAACAGGAGCAGCCTGGCGTAGATTTTCAAGCGCCGGCATACCGTGAGCGCCGAGGCTGCCGGCAGTGAACATAAAAAGAAGGCTGAAGAGCAACAAACCGAGCGCGTAATCCCAGTAGTAGAGTTCAAAAGGCCACGCGGTGCGGCCGGCCAGCTTTTGTGTATTGGCCCACGAACCCCAGCCGATCATGGTGATTGCGCAGAACAAGACGGCGACGGCGTTCGAGTGTACGGTGAGCATCAGGCGATACAGTATCATTTCGGCCAGCCGATGAGCCGAACCCAACTAACCATGATGACCAGAGCGGGAAAGTTCTTGAGTGTTTGGCTGCTGTTTGCCTCAGTGATGGCGTTCGCCAAGACGCCGGTGATTCTTTCGACGGACGTAGGGAACGAAATTGACGATCAGTGGGCGATTACCTACATGCTGCTGAGCCCCAGCTTCGAGGTACGGGGAATTTTGTCGGCACATGGGCCAAGTTTGCCCGATCCGTCGGCGCATGCCACGTACAAGGTTTTAGTGGATGTGGTGGAGCACAGGTTAGGCATGTTGAGCCACCCGCCGCTTTTCGAGGGTTCGAGCGTGCCGCTGCCGGATAAGCAAACCGCGCTTGACAATGCGGGAGTCGATTTCATCATCGCGACCTCGAAGGAGTTTTCGAAGGATCATAGGCTGACGGTGCTGACAATCGGAGCGGCGACCGATGTGGCGTCGGCCATTTTGAAAGATCCATCGATTACGGACCGGATCAGCATCGTCGCAATGGGATTCAAGAGCCTGGCGGAAGGAGGTAAAGAATTCAATATCGAAAACGATCCTAGAGCGTGGCAGGTGATTCTCGATTCGAACGCGCCGGTAACGATTGGCGCGGCTGACGTCTGCCGAAGAGATTTAGCGATGAGCTTTGAACACGCTAAGAGCTTGGTTAGCCGGCGCGGCCCGATCGGGGGATGGCTGTGGGAAGAATATCAGGAATGGTATTTCCGGAATGTAAAGCCGTTGCGAAGCGGGGATTTTTCGAAGCCATGGGTGATCTGGGATATCGTCACGTTAGCCCATGAGCGCGATCTGACGACGGAGAAAGAGATTGAGCGACCTAAACTGCGAGAGGACTTAAGCTTTGGGGAGCAGCCAGGGAGGGGAACGATACGGTGGATAACGGCAGTAGACTCTCAACGATTGTGGGATGACTTCGCCGCGCGGCTCGACATGTACCAGAGATCGCATGCTGTAGATTTAAATCCGGGCCTATTTCGGCGATGAAGGGCGCCGTGCGTGAGCCCAGCGCCCGACCGCTTCGGTCCTTAGACTGCTCCTCCCCGGCGTCCCGAGAGCAGGCTCACCAGGAACAAAACCAGGAAAACGACGAAGCAGATCTTAGCGATGGTGCCCGCCGCGGCGGCAAGGGTTCCGAACCCAAGGACTGCCGCGAGAATCGCGATTACCAGAAACACCCATGTGTACCAGAGCATATTGTTTTGTTAAGTCTCCTCCATGCGTTGGTGAGCATTTTCCGGGCCAGATAATCAGCGCGGCACTGCATCGCCGTAAAACGCTCAGCCCGCGGAACTTATGGAATATCGAGAGCTACGTTACGGAGGGAGAACATCGCGGCTAGGCTGAACTATTTTCGCCATCAGGAAGAAAAGCAATGGTGCCAAAAAATCCAGCAGGGATGCGGAGTTGTTGAGGTCGCCCTTACTGGGACGACAGGCTGTCCGCGCCACCCCTCGCCCAGGTCGAGCTTAGGTTTTACCTCGGAAGAGGGCTACAATTTCGATCAACAGAATAATCACTACCATGAGTTCTAATAAAAACGTGCGGCTCTGGTGGAATTCGTTGACCATGGAGTCGTAGAGCTCGCGGGCAGTGGTGAGTTTCTCGGTCACTAGCGCACGGTAATCATTCACGCCGATGCGGGCTGCGGCGAGGCGGTAGGTGCGCGCGTAGAACATATCGCTCAGAAATTTGATG
>DATAYL010000254.1:0-7602 GCA_036272575.1 Bryobacteraceae bacterium
CGACTCCGTGCATCCAGATGATCTGCCCCAAGTGGTCGCCGCGTGGAGGCACTCGGTCGAAGCGGGTGATCCGTATGACGTTGACCACCGTTTGCGCCGTGCTGATGGCGTATACCGCTGGTTTCACGCACGAGGTCTGTCTCTTCGCGACGATAAAGGCAGCATTGTCCGTTGGTATATCTTGCTTACGGATATTGACGACCGGGTGAGGGCGGAAGAGAAACTGCGCAGTGAGAACGTTGCATTGCGCGAAGAAATCGATAAGGCATCGATGTTCGAGCAGATCGTCGGAACGTCGCCGCCACTACGAAAGGTGCTGACTCGCCTATCCAAAGTAGCTCCGACTGACTCCACTGTTCTGATCACCGGTGAGACCGGTACAGGGAAGGAACTAGTGGCCCGCGCTATTCACCGGCGTTCGCGACGCTGCGCGCGGGCCTTTGTGAGCGTGAATTGCGCATCCATTCCACGCGACTTGATCGCATCAGAATTGTTCGGTCATGAGAAGGGCGCTTTTACGGGAGCAACGCAGCGGCGCATCGGCCGTTTTGAACTGGCCGAAGGCGGAACGATCTTCCTCGACGAGGTCGGAGAGCTTCCTCCGGAGACCCAGATCGCTCTGCTGCGTGTTCTGCAGGAACGCGAGTTTGAGCGTGTCGGCGCCACTGGATCCATCCGAACTGATGTTCGGGTAATTGCCGCCACGAACCGCGACTTGGAGGCCGCCATCGCGGCGGGGACGTTCAGGAGCGACCTGTTTTACCGGCTCAACGTTTTTCCAATTGAAGTGCCCTCCTTGCATGAACGAAGAGAAGACATCCCTCTGCTGGTCGAATACTTCATTGATCGCTTCGCAAGGCAAGCGGGAAAGAGCTTTCTGGCGCTGAACAAGAGGAGCCTCGAACTGCTTCAGTCGTACCCTTGGCCCGGCAATATTCGTGAACTGCAGAATGTGATCGAGCGATCGGTCATTGTATGCGAAACAGAAAACTTTTCCGTAGATGAGAGTTGGCTCTCACGACATCCTCCCGTTCCTGTGCTGAGAAGTGGACTTGAACCTCTTCGGAAGCTTCCTTCTGAGGAGAAGGAAATCATCGAGGCTGCGCTGAGCGAAAGCCGAGGACGGGTGTACGGGCCGTCAGGCGCGGCTGCAAAACTCGGCATACCGCGATCCACTCTGGAGCATAAGATCACATCCCTAAAGATCAATAAAAATCGCTTCAAAGCGGGCCACCCTTCGACGAACAGCTAGAGGCAAGCGATAACCTCCGCGTGATTGTTGTACAAATTTGGCCAATTGCCCAATCTGGTCAATCGGCATCACGGTCGATTGTCTTAATTTCAATAACTTGTGATTGGCTTTGGCCTTGCATTGCATCGCCTCGGACAGAGTGCTGAGGATTCAACGGTCGGAAAACGGGACAGTGGTCTTTACGTTGAGCGGCCAAATGGACCAGGAAACCACAGCGGAGTTGGAAACGGTAGTCCACTCGGAAGCGAAGGGGCGGCCTATCGCCTTGAACCTGAAAGACCTTACGCTGGTGAATGAGGATGCCGTCATATTCCTGAAGCGCTGTGAAACAAATAGCATCAGACTCGAGAATTGCCCATGGTACGTCCGCGAGTGGATCAATAGACAACAGCAGGAGTTACCCTCGGCGTTATTCGCGCCTGAACAGTGAATCCCGTCGTGCAGTATACGCTACTCGTGCAGTATGCGCTAAAGGTTGGAATTCCAAGAGGCCGTGGCGACGAGATACTTAAATGACAGAGACTTCTGAGTACGTGCTGGAGCCGCTGCGTGAGGGCTCCGAATTCATTCTTTACCGCGGCAGAAAGCACGGCAATCCGTCGCGGGTCCTGGCCGTAGCACTCGCAGCGCAACAGCCGTCGCCTCTGGGCCTCCGCCGGCTAGAGCATGAATATTCGCTCGCAGGGGAACTCGATCCCGCGTGGGCAGCCAAGCCCCTGGAACTCGCGCGTCACGAAGGGCGAACCATCCTGGTACTCACGGACCCTGGCGGTGAGCCCCTGGACCAGCTTCTTGACCGGAATCAGGGGCAACCGCTCGATCCGACTTGCTTCCTCCGCATCGCGATTGGCTTGGCGGCCGCACTTGGCCAAACGCATCGCCACGGCCTCATACATAAGGACATCAAGCCCGGGAATGCGCTCGTCGACGACGCCGGCGACGTGTGGCTTACGGGATTCGGGATTGCGTCCCGGCTACCGCGTGAGTCACCGGCGCCGGCGCCTCCCGAGATCATAGCCGGCACGCTCGCCTACATGGCGCCCGAACAGACCGGCCGCATGAATCGCTCGATCGATGCCCGTAGCGATCTCTACTCCTTGGGTGTCACGTTGTACCGGATGCTCACGGGCACCCTGCCGTTCGCCGCCGCCGATCCCCTGGAATGGGTCCACTGCCATATCGCGCGGCAGCCGGTACCGCCTGGGGATCGCGCCGCGGTTCCCGAACTCCTCTCCGCCATCGTCATGAAGCTGCTGGCTAAGAACGCCGAGGAGCGCTACCAGACTGCCGCGGGCCTCGAAGCGGATCTTCGCCGGTGCCTGGCGGAATGGCATTCGCATGCCCACATCAATTCATTCGCCCTGGGCGTGAACGACTCCTCGGACCGGCTGCTGATCCCGGAGAAGCTGTATGGACGAGAGGCCGAGATCGACGCTCTTCTGGCTGCATTTGATCGCGTCGTGAGGCAGGGAACAACGGAACTCGTGCTGGTCTCCGGCTATTCCGGCATCGGTAAGTCCTCGGTCGTCAACGAACTCCACAAAGTTCTAGTGCCGCCGCGCGGTCTCTTCGCGTCCGGCAAGTTCGATCAATACAAGCGGAACATCCCATACGCGACTGTAGCGCAGGCGTTTCAAGGTCTGGTGTGTCAGTTGCTAAGCAAGAACGATGCAGAGCTGGCTCACTGGCGCTCCGCGCTGCTCGAGGCGCTAGGCGGGAACGGCTTGCTCATGGTTAACCTAATTCCGGAACTTGCTGTCATCGTCGGTGAACAGCCGGCGGTTGCCGAGCTACCGCCGCAGGAAGCGCAACATCGTTTTCAACTGCTGTTCCGGCGATTCATCGGCGTTTTCGCTCGGGCGGAGCATCCGCTCGCGTTGTTCCTCGACGACCTGCAGTGGTTAGATAAGGCAACTCTCGATCTGATCGAACACCTTGGCACCCATCCGGAGGTGCGCCACCTTCTGTTGGTCGGTGCATACCGGGACAACGAGGTTGGTCCGTCGCACCCGTTAATGCGGACACTTGGACTGATCCGCAGTACCAAGGCAGCGATGCAGGAAATCGTGCTCGCCCCCCTCAAGCTTCGCGACATGGAGCACCTGGTTGTCGATGCATTGCGCTGCGATCGTGCGATGGCCCAGCCGCTCGTGCAGTTGCTGCACGAAAAGACCGGGGGAAATCCATTTTTCACGATCCAGTTCCTAACGCTTTTAGCCGAGGAGGCGCTACTTACATTTGACCACGGCGCGACGGCGTGGACCTGGGATATGCCGCGCATTCGTGCCAAGGGGTTCACCGAGAACGTTGTCGATTTCATGGCTACGAAGCTGAGGCGCCTCCCGGACACGACGCGGGACTTTTTAGGAAAACTCGCTTGCGTCGGGAATAGCGCGGAGACCGCTACACTGAGCATGGTTTTCGGGGTGTCTGAAGATGAGATCCACGGGGCTCTCTGGGAGGTTGTGCGCGCGGGACTCATATCCCGTCTCGATGGCGCTTATTTCTTCCTTCATGACCGTGTTCAAGAGGCGGCCTACGCGCTCGTCTCTGAAGACCGGCGGCCGGCAGTGCACCTGCAGATTGGCAGGATACTCACCGCGAGGACGTTGCCCGTCGAGATTGAGAAGAAGATCTTCGAGATCGTCAATCAACTCGACCGCGGTGCAGCCCTGATTCAATCACCTGAAGAGCGACAGCAGGTCGCAGATCTCAATCTCCTCGCAGGCAAGCGCGCCAGGACGGCGACGGCTTATGCCTCGGCATTGACGTATTTCGCCGCCGGTCGCACTTTGTTGGGGGATGACTGTTGGGAACGGCAGTATCCCCTCGTGTTCGATCTGGAACTTCATCTAGCCGAATGTGAATTTCTGACCGGCGAATACACCTCTGCGGAGAAAAGACTCTCCGCTCTGCTGGGACGCGCGGCGACTGTGGTCCACAGAGCCGCTGTCACGCGCTTGCGGCAGGCGCTTTATCTGACCCTTGACCGACCCGACCGCGCCATAGACGTCGGCTTGGAATATCTCCGCCATGTCGGTATCGAATGGTCACAGCAACCGTCGCACGAGGATGTCTGCCAGGAACTCAAGCGGATGTGGCAACTACTCGACGGCCGAGCGATTGAACAGCTCATTGATCTTCCTTTGATGAGCGATCTTCGTTGGCGCGCAACAATGGACGTTTTCTCGGGTCTGTTCGCGCCCACGCTGCTCACCGATAGCAATCTGTACGACCTCGTCGTCCTTCGCATGACGACTCTCAGCCTGGAGCATGGCCACTGTGATGCCTCGTGCTATGCCTATTCCCACATCAACCGGGTTCTGGGATTCCGTTTCGGCGACTACCAGACGGCTTTGCGCTTCGGCCAGCTTGCCTGTGATCTCGTGGAGAGCCACGGCCTGGATCGTTTCGAGGCCCGCGTCTATGCGGCCCTTGGAGCATTCGCCATTCCCTGGGTGAAAGACCTGTCCGCCAGCCGCACGCTGATAAGGCGGGGCTTCGACATGGCGAACGCAAGCGGCGATCTGACCTATGCGGTATTTGGCTTCAAGAACCTGATCACGAACCTTCTCGTCTCGGGAGAACCGCTCGTCGATGTGGAACGCGAGGCGGAGCAAGGTCTGGCATTTGCCCGCAAGGCGCGGTTCGGTTTCGCGATCGACTGGTTCACCGCGCAGCTCATGCTGATTCGGGCCCTTCGCGGCTCCTCGTCAGCCTTCGATTCTGCCGGCCATGCGGGATACGGCGACCTCTCGTTCGAGCGGCGCCTCAAGGAAGACCCGCCTCTGGCACTCTGCACATGCTCTTATTGGATCCACAAGCTGCAAGCATGTGTGCTGGCACAAGATCACCCAGACGCTATCGAGGCGGCAGCAAACGCTTCCGCGCTGATTTGGTCGACACGCTCATTCCTGGAGGCCGCGGACTATCATTTCTACGGTGCACTGACACAGGCGGCTGTCTGCGACTCTTCGGTAGATGAGGAGCGGGTGCATCATTTTAAGGCGCTCCTGGAACACCATCGGCAACTCACAGTCTGGGCGGAGAACTGCTCCGAAACTTTCGGCAACCGCGCCGAACTGGTCAGCGCCGAAATTGCGCGTCTGGAAGGGCGGCAGCTTGACGCCATGCGTTTCTACGAGGCATCCATTCGATCGGCGCGCCAGCACAGGTTTATCCAGAACGAGGGCATCGCCAACGAACTCGCAGCGCGATTTTACGCCGCGCGCGACTTCGAGACGATCGCCAATACCTACCTGCGAAACGCGCGCTACTGCTACCTACGGTGGGGCGCCTATGGCAAAGTATCCCAGCTCGAGGACTTGTACCCTCATCTTAGGGAGGAAGCGTCGATCCCGGCGCTGGAGAACACAATCACGGTTCCCACCAAGCTTCTGGATTTGGACACGGTGATCAAAGTCTCGCAGGCACTCTCGGGCGAGATGGTTTTGGAAAAACTGATCGACCGGCTCATGTGCGCGGCCCTCCAGCACGCCGGTGCTGAACGGGGCCTCCTGGTCCTTCCAGATTGCGATCAACTCGTGATTGAGGCGGAGGCTAGGAGCGCCGGAAGCAACGTCGTAGTGAACCAGCGAAATGCTTCAGCCAGCTCGACCATGCTGCCGGAGTCTGTGGTTCGCTACGTATTGCGCACTCAGCAGAGCGTGATCGTAGAGGATGCGACATCTCAGAATCCGTTTTTTGCCGACCCCTACATCCTTCAGTATCGCGTCCGTTCGATTCTCTGTTTGCCGTTGATTAACCAGGGAAAACTCACCAGGGTTCTCTATCTTGAGAACAATCTGTCCCCTCACGTTTTTACTCCAGGCCGGGTTTCGGTGCTCCAGGTGCTTGCGTCGCAGGCGGCTATATCCCTTGACAATACGCGGCTTTATCGCGATCTTGAAGATCGTGAACGAAAAATCAGGCGATTGATCGATTCGAATATCATTGGAATCGTCATCTGGGGTCTGGACGGACGGCTTCTCGATGCCAATGACGCCTTTCTCCGTATGGTCCGGTACGATCGCGAGGATCTGAAGGCGGGGCTCGGATGGTTTGAAATGACGCCTCCGGAATGGCAAGAGGTGCACGCTCGCTACGAGGCAGAAGAGCTGAAGGCGACCGGCATGATGCAAGCCCGCGAAAAGGAATATTTCAGGAAGGACGGCAGCCGTGTCCCTGTGCTGATCGGGGCAGCTTGCTTCGAAGGCCGGCCTGACCAGGGAGTCGCCTACATTCTCGATCTCAGTGAACAAAAACGTGCCGAGGCAGCTCTACGCAGCAGCGAGGCTGCTTTACGTTCCAGTGAAGCCTATTTGACGGAGGCGCAGAGGCAAACCCACACCGGAAGTTGCGCCCTTGATGGCGCCAGCGGAGAGACAGTCTACTGGTCTGCTGAAATGTTCCATCTTTTTGGCTTCGATCCAGAGCAGGACCCACCCAAGTGGGAGCAATTCCTCGAGCGCATACACCCAGAAGACCGCCAGAAGGTGAATCTTGCGAGCGAAACGATGTTTCGCACGAAGGCAAATTGCGACGTCGAGTTCAGAATTGTGAAGCCTGACGGAACAATCAAGCATATTCATGGCATCGGCCAACCAGTCTTGGATCCCGCTGGGCAGCTTGCTCAAGTGCTCGGCACGATGGTTGATGTTACCGAGCATAAGCATGCCGAAGAGGCGCGCGACAGAGTACGACAGCTCGAAGCGGACCTTGCGCATATAACTCGGGTTAGCACCATCGGCGAAATGGCCGCCTCGCTGGCACACGAAATCAAACAGCCGATTGGCGCCGCTGTCACAAATGGCGAAGCGTGCGTACGGTTAATCGATCGGGATGAGCCCGATTTACCAGAGGCGCGAGAAGCTGCTTTGGAGATGATCAAGGACGCACGGCGTGCAGCCGACATTGTAGATCGAGTCCGGTCACTGTACCAAAAAGGTCCGTCTCAACTGCAGGCCGTTGACGTAAACGAAGCAATCGAAGAGATGGCATATTTGATGGGCCCTGAAGCTAATCGGTATTCCGTGACGATTCGGACCGATCTTGAGAATGCACTGCCCAAACTGCTGGCAGACCGTGTACAGTTGCAACAGGTGTTGATGAACCTCATGCTCAACGGCATTGAAGCGATGCAAGGGACGGGTCGTGAGCTCAGAACAACGTCGCAGTTGACGCCAGATGGTCAAATCCTAATCTCGGTGAGCGATAGCGGAGTGGGCTTGCCCGAGCAGGATATAAATAGGATTTTCGATGCGTTCTTCACCACGAAAACTCAAGGCACTGGTCTGGGGTTGGCGATTGCCCGTTCCGTTATCCAATCGCATGGCGGCCGAATTTGGGCT
>DATAYL010000255.1:0-40195 GCA_036272575.1 Bryobacteraceae bacterium
GCTTCGAAGGGGAGGCTCGCAGCGCACTTCTGGCTGCGATCGCATCGAATCTGCGGCCGAAAAAAGTGGTTGTCGTCGATCCCGATATCGACGTTCATAACTCGGAACAGGTCGAATGGGCGACTGCCTTCCGTATGCAACCCAAAGACGTACTCCTTGCCGACAAGATTCCACCCGGCCCCTTGGACCCATGCGTGGATGGTTTTGTTCCCACCGAGAAACGCACAGGATCGGCAATTGGTATTGATGCGACGTTTCCGTTCGGCGCTGTGGTCAAAAGCGCAGCCGACGTTCCCGTCGGCAAAATCTGTGGGCCTGCAGTTGCCGAACACGGTCATGAATTTTTTGAGGTCGCCAGCGTGCCTGGTTGGAAGGAATATGCGTTCCCCGAGTTGCGCAACCGGCCCGAGGGCAAACCTCAAACTGACGCCAAATGGTAAACGCACTTTGGATCGATGCTCACGAACTCCGCAGTGCCTGATAATTCGGAATCTAGAGCCGGCTTCCAACTGATCTGAACGCGGTTTGCTCGTTCCTGAGTCGTTGGATACGCGGAAAGTGTCGGCCCGATACGAGCTGAACAAGTCCGTCGCCGATTTGCTGCACTCGCCACCTGGTCGCGTAATGCGCAAGTCGTAGATCTGGGCGTCGCGTGATCGATGCGATCGACGAAGCTGCGATCAATCCTGGTATGGCATAGTTCCGGACTCATTCCGGCAATTTCGCGACGGCAACCCGATGCGGAACTGCAACTCAATCCATTAAGCTCCCTGGAACAGATTGAAGAAATTCGATCCGGCCGATTAGATGCCGGCTTCGTATTCAATTTCCCGAAAACAGACCGCGAATTGGATCAAGCGCAGGTTGGATCGCACCGTTTGGTATTAGCCGCCGCTAAGGGTCGGAAAACTGAAAGGCCTTGACAAATTCCTGTCGCAGTAGGCACCCAGCCCCAACCAACCTTCGCGAAAAAGTTTCGGCCAGCGTTCCCTTACCCGCCGCCCCTCTCCGTCTCTTAGTACTTAGAGGTCGGGATCAACGCTGGCCGCCAACGGAGCAGCCGGATGCCAAACCTCGCGGTCGTTCATCACGAGCACCAAAAGCGGCTGGAAACCAAACTACGGCGGGAACTCGGCGATCAGGTCCTGCCCCTCTTAAACGACGAGTGCAGCGAAGATATTCTCCTCAATCCCGACAGCTCGCTGTGGGTCAAGCCGATGGGCGAGGGTTTATTCGCGCCGGCGAGATGTCAGCGGGCCAGGCATCGAGCGCACTGAACACCATTGCGGAGTGACGCGGCACAGTGCTGAATCACGATCATCCGATTCTCGAAACCGAGCTTTCCATCGATGGAAGTCGCTTCGAGGGCATCGTGCCGCCCGTAGTGCGGCGCACCGTATTCGCGATTCGCCTGCGCCCGCGCCGGATATGATTTTCTCAACGCCGTTCGCGGACTGAAACACGGCGAGATCATCCGCGCTGCGGTGCGCGCGAAAAAGAAATATCCTCGTGGTCGGTTCCACAGGGGGTGGAAAGACCCTTTGTAAACGCGTGCCTGGACGCTTTTGGCGTCAAAGCCAACGATGAGCTGACGTTTGCCGCTGTCGTTCTGCTTTTCTTGGCCGTTGCGAGCATTGCGGCGTATCTCGGGCGCGGCGCGCTTCACCCCTGGATCCGATGGTTGCTGGGCGTTACGAGTAAGCGGTGCTTCAGTGCAACAGGCCCAAGGTGTATTGCAGAGCTGCGTAGGCTTCCTGGTATTCGTACTTCGCGTCCAGGTTTTGCACTTGAGCGGAGGTCTGCCCTAACTGGGCTTGCGTCAATTCTACGATCGAGGCGAGGCCTAAGTCATATCTGCCTTGCGCCAGGTTCAAAGATAAATTCGCCTGCGTGAGAAGTTGCCGTGTGGCCGCGATGGCTTCAAAACTCGTCTTTACCCTTTCATAAGCCGTGCGAACGTCGCGCGCAATGCGGTCCTGCAGATCACGTTCGTGTTGCTGGGTAGCGATCATTTGATACTGAGCAGCCTGACGCCGGGCGCTGAAGAGAAAGCCATTAAAGATGGGGATTTGCACGTTGAGAGCGATGCCCTCGTAGGTTTTGGGGATGTCGGCGTTGGCATTCCCTGGATTTATATAGGGCAGCGCTCCGCCGACGCCCGTCAAGGTAACGTTCGGGCGCTTCAAGTCGCGTTCCGCGAACACAAACTTCTGGGCCGCTTCGGTCTGCAGATGCAGGCTCGCCACCTCCGGCCGGTTGCCGAACGCCTCCTTGACCAGAGCTCCCTCATCGGCCGGCGGTTGGGGAGGCATTGGCTCATCCTTGAGCTCGTATTGGACATTCTGCTGTGTTCCAAGTGTTTGAGCCAAGACAGCGTAGGAGCTCTGGAGACGATCACGCGCGCGGAGCAACATCAGGTTGGCATCCGCTAGGTTCACCTGGGCGAAGCTGAGATCGACATCAGATTTCAGTTTGTTTCTCGTTAGCTCTGAAATCTGATCGACGACGGTTTGCCGGCTTTTGACGGTCTGTTCGGAAACATTGACAAGCTGCTTGGAAAGCAGAACCTCATAATAAGCCTGGTCCACAGCTGAGATCACGTCGTAACGTGAGGCCTGATAGTCCTGACGGCTGGCCTGAGCCTGCAGACTGGAATCAGCCACCAGATTATGGGTACGGCCCGAATCTGTTATGAGCTGAGTCAGAGTCAGACCGGCACCCGCATGATTGAAGAGGCGAGAATCGGTCAGTATGCCAGCGCCGATGCGGGCATTCACTTCGGCTTGGGACCCGGTAATGTCACCGTTTACGGTTGGATAGTAGGCTGAGCGTGCTTCCCTCGTGAGCTGGTCTGCTCTAGAGGTCAATGCTTGCGAGGCCAGCACTTGCGGGTGATTTTTCAAGGCTAGCGCGCGGGCTTCGGCTAACGTCAAGGGTGGATTGACAGACTGCGCCGCGAGAGATATCGCGGTAGCAGCCGCTGCCAGCAGGAGCGTCGGAAGTCTCCGTAGGGTCATATCAAACATACTTAGCGGGCTTACTCAGCGGGAACCGGCTCGCCTCCCGCCGGCTGCCGGCGGTCGCGGTTTCGATAGACGAGGAGATAAGCCGCGGGAACGATAAAGACGGTGAACATGACGGAGGTGGTCAGGCCGCCGATAATGGCGCGCGCCATCGGGGCATACTGCTCAGCACCGGCGCCCAGTTTCAGCGCCATCGGGATCATGCCGATGATCGTGGCAAGCGAGGTCATCAGGATCGGCCGGAGGCGAACTCGGCAGGCTTTTATGACAGCTTCGCCGACGGAGAGACCCTCCTCTCTTTCAAGGTTGTGAGCGAAATCAACTATCAAAATGCTATTCGAATCGGCAATTCCGATCAGCATCAACACGCCCATGAGAGACATCACGTTCAGCGTCGCGCCTGTCAAAGGCAGAATGATGAGCACGCCGATGAATCCCATTGGAATAGCGAGCATGATCAGGAAGGGGTCAACGAAGGAGCGAAATTGGGCGGTTAGGATCAGGTACAGCAGAATGAAGGAGAGAACGAAGCCTAAGCCAAAGCTTTTGAACGATTGATTCATGCCTTCCACCATCCCGCGCAGAGTCACTCGCATGTTCTTGGAGAGCTTCATGTCGGTGACGAGGTGACTAATTTCGCTGGATAGCTTTCCGAGGTCCTCACCGCGGGGGGTTACATAGACATCGGCCGATCGTTGAATTTGATAGTGATCGAATTCCGTCGGCGTCCGAAGGCGCGTGAGGTGAACAACCGTATCGAGGCTAGTTGGTTGCACCAGATTGGGCGCCTTTAGAGGAATATTCCGCAAGTCGATACTGTTGTGGATGGCACCGGCGCCGTGCTCGGCATATTGAACGGTCAGGAAGTAGTCGTTTCCAGTTTTGTAATCCACCCAGTAATTCGGCGCAATCATGGTATTAGAGTTCAAGGCCGTAATAACGTTGTCCACAATTTGTTTCTGCGTCAGGCCGAGCTCGCCGGCATGCACCCGGTTCACATCCATCCGGACTGCGGGATAATTCATGTCTTGCGGAATGTAAACCTGACCGACGCCCGGCAAACGCCTGATTTTCGCCGCCAATTGCTGAGCCGCTCTATAATCGTCGCTGTACACACGGCCTGTTACCTGGACGTCTATGGGAGCCGGCATGCCCGAGTTCAAGATGGCGTCTTCCATGGAACCACTGGAAAAGAAACTTCTAAGTTCTGGGTATTGCCTCGCGATTGCGGTACTCACTTTATCCATGTAGGCGAAGCTGCTTCCCTTGTGATCGTCCTGCAATTGTGTTTGAACAGTGGCTGTGTAGGCGCCTGAATTGCTTGTGTAGAGAGCCGAAAAGTCCGGGACCACACCAATGTTCGAAACTGTCATTCGGAAATCGCTGGGAGCAATCGATTGGCGAATCAGGTTCTCCACTTTCCCGACGTAATCGTTAGTCAGCTCGATTCTGGAGCCTGTAGGAGCTTTCAAATTTATAGTGAACTGCCCTGCATCGGTTCGCGGAAAGAATGCCACGCCGATAAGCGGGTAAATAAGAAAGCTCAGCAAAAAAAGCGCCCCGAGAGCCACAACCGTAAATGCGGGGCGCTTCAAGGCGCGCCGAACCCAGACTTCGTAAACATCGAGTACTTTGTTGAACCCGTAATTGAAATGCTCGTTGAAACGGTCCCACCAAGATACCGGCGGTGACACGGGGTGACGTACTCTCTTACCGTGCCCTTCCCCTTGATCGCGCTCGTCAATGGCTACTTCGCGTGTGTGGGCGCCTTCCCCATGATGTCCGATTTTGAGAAACCGTGAGCAGAACAAGGGAATGACCGTCATGGCGACGACGAAAGAAATCAGCAGCGAAATGCAAAAGGCTAACGCAAGCGCGGTAAACAGGAACTTACTGACGCCGTACAGGAACGTGACCGGGAAAAAGTCGACAACATCGACTAGCGTCGCAGCTAAAACAGCCAAAGTCACTTCCGAGCCGCCGAGCTCTGCCGCGATCCTCGGTAGCTTACCCAATTCCATGTGGCGATAGATGTTCTCGAGTGAAATGACGGAGTTGTCGATCACGCGCGAAAAAGCCAGGGCTAGGCCGCCGAGAATCATCGTGTTTACCGTGCTGCCCATCATGTAGAGAACCACGAAGGTCGCTAGAGCGGAGAGTGGAATCGACAGGAGAACGGCACCGGTAGCGCGTACGTTTCCTAGAAAGAGCAGGATCATGATGCTCGTGAGCACCACGCCGATCAATCCTTCATGTAGAACAGTCCTGATCGCTTCGCGCACAAACGTAGACTGATCGAAGAGTACGTCCGTTTTGAGCTGGGACGGAATATCGACCAGATGCTTGAGCAGGGAACGGACGCCCTCCACAACCTGAATCGTGTTGGTGTCGCCGCCTTGCTTCATGATCGGTATGTAGGTAGAGCGCTGGCCGCCCACGCGAACAATGTTGTACTGGATCTGGCTTGCGTCTTCCGCTTTACCAACGTCGCCTACTGAGACCCACGAGTTTCCGACCGTCTTGATCGGAATGTCGTTCATCTCTCTCATGTTGTTGACAAGGCTGTTCGAGTAGACGTAATAATCGTAAGGACCCATTTTTACGTCGCCCGCCGGAAGAATTAGATTTTGATCGTTGACAGCGTTGACGACGTCCATCGGGCTCATGTGGCGGGACATGAGCTTATATGGATCGACGTACACCATGATCTGGCGATACTTCCCCCCGAATGGCGGCGGGATTTCAGTGCCCTTTACTACGGCAATCTGGTTTCGAATGGTAAATTGCGCCTCATCATGAAGCTGCGTTTCGTTTAAGCCGTTACCGTGCACGCCCACCAGGCAAACCGGTTGGCTGGAGGCATCCATTTTGAGAACAACCGGGGGCAGAGTGCCCGGCGGGAGCCTCTTCAGGTCGGCCAGCGCCAGATTGGACAACTCGGTTACGTCTGCGTCGGCACTCGTTCCGGGCTGAAAGTAAGCCTTGATGATGCTGACACCCAACATGGAACGGGATTCCATATGATCCATGCCGGCGGCCAGCGTAAAAAATCGTTCCAAAGGGTTGGTGATAGCGACTTCAATGTCGCCGGGCGGCATGCCGGAGTAAAACGTTGCTACCACAACCTGCGGTAAATTGATCGGCGGAAACAGATCGACGGGCATGCGCACCAGGCTGACCAGACCGATTACACAAGTTGCCAGGCACAGAACAATGATGAAATATGGATTGCGAATGGAAAATCGTGACATTGAATATAGGAAGAGCTGCGTCGCTCTGGCTTAGGATCTGCCGTTGAATGTCGCTGGCGGAGCAAGCTGCGGGTGAACAGTTTCGCCCGCGTTCAAACCCGATCGGTCACTCACTACGACTTCGTCTCCTTGGTTCAGCCCTGAAAGCACTTCGACGTCGTTTTCCGCTTCCCCTTGCACGCCGAGAATGATAGGCCGAACCTCAATCTTATTGGAAGAATCGACTACGAAAGCGGAAGCGTGATCGCTCTTCTGGTCGATGGCCTGAACCGGGATTGTGAGTGCAGCGCCAATCCTGTTTAGGGTGAGGGTAGCTTCTGCATAGAGCCCGGGGATTAGTTCTCCAGTGCGATTCTTGACGTCCACCTCGGTATGCATAGTGCGTGTGGCATCGTGAACTTCGGAGGAGAAACGCGCTACTTTTCCCGGAAAGCTTTTGTTTAACGACGGGACCCGCACATCGACTCCGTCCCCGACCTTGATGTATCCCACATACGTTTCAGGCACAGGAATTACCAGCCGATACAAGTTTTCCTGAGACAGCTTAACGAGCGGAAGGACGTTGGTGCTGGAATTCGTACCGCCCTGCATGAGCGTGCCAAAGTTCGCATAGCGCTGGGTCACGACACCATCGAACGGCGCGGTAATCCGGGCGTACGCAAAGATCGCCTGGTCGTGTGCGAGTTTTGCCTCGGAGGCGGCCACGTTGCTTCTAGCCGATTCTAAGTTCGACTGAGCGGCGTCTACTTGTGCTTCCGCCGCCAGATCGCGGCCCTGCACATCGTCTACTTCCTGCTGCGCGACTAAGCCCGGCTTGCTTTCGGCCACTCCATTTAAACGCGTAAACTCCAGGTGGAGAACCTTATGTTGCGCCTCGACCCGGTTTAGCTGGTTAGTCGCGTTCTTGACCTGATCCTGCAAGCTTCTTAGAGCCGCCTGATCCTGCTTCAATAACGCTGCGAGCTCGGGGATCTCGAGTACAGCCATCAACTGTCCCTGCTTGACATGTGTGCCGTAATCGACGAGCAACTCTTTGACAAACCCGGATTCTTTCGCATACACGTCGATCTCTTGAAAAGGAACGAGCTCGGACGAGACGGTCAGCTGCCGTTGAACAGGATGTCGTTCGATTTTCGTAACGCCGACGGTGACTGCCTCCGCCGAGCCAGGTGGGTCGCTAACTGCTGATTTGGCCCTGCTACAAGAACTCAGCAGAGTGATTGACAGCAACGCTGCGCCTACGAACAACCCGTAATATTTATCTAATAAGAGAGACATTCCTGGCAGGATAACCGCGGAGTTTCCAGACTCACACAAACGGTTTAGACCTTAGCTTAAAGCGGGTAAACTTGATTGACCATACCCTGTGGGCGGTAAAAATCAGTACAAAGGGCAGTAGAGAAGGAATGCTTTCGTCGGCGGAACCTGTTAGGCCGCGTACTGACTCTTACGGGCTTTATGCCTGTACTAGACGAGCGGGTCGGCTGCCGGAACGACAAGCGTGGTCAGAACAAAAGACGTCATCAAGCCTCCGATGATGGCGGGTGCCATCGTATATTGCTCGGTGCGCGTTCCCAAAATTCTAGATTTGCCACGCGACCAGCATCACCACTCTCATCAGGGGCATCACATTTACTCTCGTATTCGTGATCCTATCCGCCGCATTGTCACGGCTTACCGATTCGCATTTTGTCAGGCAACCCTAAGCTCTCGGCTGTGTAAGGGTGTTTAATAGCAGGCGCGACAGAACTTACTCCATGTGGAGCGCGCGCATCGGATCGATTGACACGGCGCGGCGTGCTGGAAAGAGCGCAGCCATGATGAGGACCGATAGAACCACCGCAAGCGCAACGGAAAATGCAATTGGATCAGCGGGACTTAAGCCAAAGAGCATCGAGCGCAATGACCGAGCGACAACGAATGCCAACGGTACTCCGAGCCCGAGACCAAGCACGGCGACCAATCCGGTTTCTCGCAATACCATTCCGAGGATTTCTTTGCGTTGTGCCCCGAGCGCCATGCGCAAACCTATCTCCATAGTCCGCCGGCTGATCGTGTACGAAATGGTCCCATACAATCCCACTGCGACCAGAAATGCCGCCAGAACGCCGAAGAAGACAGACAAGTTAGCGATGAGCCGCTCTTGCGAAAGACTCTGGTCGAATTGCGCGCGCTGCATTGTCGGTCTTTCGAGGGGAAGATTGGGATCGATCTCGTGCACGACCCGCGTTACTTCAGGCAGCAGCATTTTAGGATTGCCGGAGGTGTGAAGCTCGTACGTCATGTTGGAAACGCCTGGCACTTGCGTGAAGGGGAAGTAGGCTATTGCGCGATCCGTTTCCTTCACACTCGTGTAGCGGCTGTTCGAGGCGACACCCACAATCGTGTAACCAGTGTTCGCATGGTTAAAATACGAAACTCGATGGCCTAAAGGATTGGTGTGCGGCAGATAGCGGTCGGCAAACGTCTGGTTTATGATGGCTACTCTGCGGGTATCTGTAAGGTCTGCTTCTTCGACGTCGCGGCCCAGATGAATAGGAATCCCGAGGGTATGCAAGAAGGCCGACCCCACTAAGTTGAGGCGCACGGGGGCGTAAGGCTTAGCGGGGAGGGGGTTGCGTCCATCGACCAGCGCGCCGTCGTTATTGCTGGCTCGATCACCGACGCGAACAGCGGATATGGTTGCGGAGTCGACTCCCGGTAAAGCGCGCAGCCGTTCTAAGAGCTTGCGGTGGAAAAGAATCGCTTCGTTATCGGTCCGGATATTCGATTGCGGGCTGATACCAAACACGAGAAGGCCCGCTGTGCGCATCCCCAGGTCGCGCGACTCCAAATTGCGCAAAGTGCCATATAGCAGGGCTCCCGCGAACAGCAGCACCGAGCAGAGCGAAATCTGCGATGCCAGGACGAGTTTGCGACGCCCAAAACGATGGCGGTCCGCATGGGAGGTGGCGGCCGAAGATTTGAGGGTAGAGGCGAGTGGGGTGCCGCTGGCGATCCGCATCGGCACCAGCCCGAAAACGATCGCTACGGCCGCTGAAATTACAAGCGTAAATAGCAATACTTGACGATCGGGCGGAATGGCAAGATCCAGCCCCGACCAGGTTGTCAGCGCTTGCGTGGCGGAGGTAGCGAAGACCCAACCGAGAGCGGCGCCCGCCATGACGAGGATCAAGCTTTCCAAAATCAGTTGCGCGAATAAGGCTCCGGTGCTAGCACCCAACGCCCTCCGCAAAGCGAACTCGCGTTCACGAGCGGCATTTCGAACCACAAGCAGCATAGCCACATTGCCCGCTGCGATTAGCAACACTAAACCGACCATCGCCATCAGGAAGCGGAGCGGATATTCGTAATCCGCGCGCAATTCTCCAATCCCCCGTACATCGGAAAAGAAAAGCTGCGGCATTGGTTCTTTGGGAGCAACCGGAGAGGCCTGGGCGAGTGTGCGGCGGAATAGCGGAGCCAGTTCTGCGGTCGCACGTTGCGGGGAGATTCCCGGCCGCAAACGTCCAACCATCAGAAGGCAGAGCCAGTGCGGTGAGCCATAGAGCGTGAGATCGCTTGGCACTCCCCAGGGAGTCAGTTCCGGGCTGCTCTGCAGCGGGACCCAAAAATCCATATCGGGCTGTCCTGGGTCCGTGCCCGCGAAGCGCGGCGGGGCTACGCCCACAATCGTAAATGCGATACCCTTGACGAACAGCGTTTGACCCAAGACGCTGCGCGATCCCCCAAAACGGCGATTCCACCACCCGAAACTCAGGATCGCGATCGGCGCGTGACGCAATTCGTCTTGCCTGGTGAATCCAGCGCCAAGCATCGGCCGAACTCCCAGCCCGGAAAAAAAATTACCGCTCACCATTTCTCCATAGGCCTGTTCCGGTTCAACGCCGAAGCGCACAGAGACTTTCTGAAAAGCCAGAGGCGCAAAGGCCATCACATCGCTAAAAACATCCGTGCGACCCCGCATGGCTTCGAACACGGGTAAGGACATTGAGGTGTCGCCATAACCGGTCTGCGACGTACTAAGCGGCTGGTTGTTCAGGTGAAAGTAGACCAGCTCCTGTGGATTCGGGACCGGGAGGAACCGCAACAGCACAGCATTCATTACGCTGAAGATAGCGGTGTTTGCGCCGATTCCCAAAGCGATCGTCAGAACGGCGATGATCGTAAAGACAGGCGACTTGATTAACTGACGGAGAATATAACGAAGATTTTGTGCGAAGTTCGACATGACTATGACAGAAGTTTGTAGGGGCAGTTACAAGTCCAAACCCCTTCTCTTTTGAAGTGTGCCTGATTCCATTCACTTGCGCGGACCTCGACGAGTTGGAAGTACCGAGATCGTGTCGAATCCGGTTTAAAAGCGTTCGAAACCGGCCATCGGCTATGCTGCATAGGGAATGGAGCAGAAAGTCGTAATCTTCGGCGGGGGCGGCCAACTGGGGGTTGAGTTGTGCCGGGAATTTGAACGCCGGCAATGGACGGTCAAGCGTTTTGACCGGCAATCGCTGGACATTACCGACAGCCGGCGTGTCGAAGAGGCCATCGGCAGCGCGAATCCCGACCTGGTGGTGAATTCAGCGGCTTACAACCAGGTAGATATCGCTGAGGAGGAGCCGTTTGACGCATACCAGGCAAATGCGTTGGCCGTGCGGAATCTGGCGCTAGCTTGCCGCCAGTCGGGCGCGCAATTGGTTCACTATTCAACCGATTATGTATTCGACGGAACCAAGGGAACACCCTACGTCGAGAGCGACGCGACGCACCCGCTGGGCGCCTACGCGGTGTCGAAACTCGCCGGAGAGCTGTATGCGCAAGCGTACCTGGCGACCCCCCTGATTATTCGGACCTCGGGCGTCTTCGGACCCGGCGGGATGTTCACGCCGCGCGGTAACTTCGTGGAGGTGATGCTGCGCCTGGGTCAGGGCAAGAATCCGATCCGCGTGGTTGCGGATCACTACGCCTCTCCGACTTACGCGCCCGCAATGGCCGTACGGACGGCTGAGATGGTCGAGAAGGGCTTGCGTGGCGTGTTCCACATGGGCGGCGGTCAACCGATCTCCTGGTACGACTTTGCGAAAGTCATCTTTGAATTGGCTGGCCTCTCCCCGGTCGTTGAGGCGAGCGACGAACGGCAATACCGAACGGCCGCACGGCGCCCGAAGTTTTCGGCGCTCAGCAACGAAAAGCTCACGGCTGCGGGCATCCAGCCCATGCCGCCCTTACGCCAGGCAGTGGCGGAGTATCTGGAAGCGCGCAAACACGTCAGTGCGCATCGTTCGGCGTAGCGTAATACCCGTTGCGGGCCTGCACCCGGTAATCTTTGTTGTCCACTTTGATTTCCACGTGCCGGAAGCTGCCGTCGCGATTGGCATTGGCGGGCACGTAACCGATCGAATATTGGTTGCGTAACTCGTCTTGCAGCTCCTGAAAGATTTCGTTCAGGGGATGCTTGTTGTCGACCGAGAAAACGTGGCCGCCGGTTTCGCTTGACATTTTGCGCAGGTCGCCTTCGCCGCCGCCACCGAACATACCGGCCCGGGCATAAAACATGTGATCAACGTAGTAAATGCTGTAGATGATCGCGTCCGCTTTCTGGGCTGCCTCGATAGCAGTCCGCACATTATAAGTGCTGCCCTGATCGTCGCCATCGGTGATCAATACCATGGCTTTGCGGCCAACCTCACTCTTCAGTTTCTCGTCCGCTGCCAGGTACACCGCGTCAAACAGGAGCGTTCCTTTCGGCGCGCCGGACTGCGGTACAGGGCCGCTGTTCGGAATCCCGCCAATTGAAGGCATTCCGCCTCCATCGCCGTGTAGATCGTTTAATCCTGCGCTTAGCTGCCTCGGCGAATTGGTGTAATCTTCGAGCAGATCGGTAGATTTGCCGAATGAAATCAGAAAGGCTTCATCTTTCTTTCGGATCACGCTTGAAAAGAACGATGCGGCAGCTTGCCGCTCGATGTCGATCAGACGCTCCTGGCTGGCGCTGATGTCGATCAGCAGACCGAGGGTTAGTGGAAGGTCAGTCTCCCGCGAGAAGTGCTGAATTGTTTGTTCCTTCCCGTCCTCAAATACCCGGAAATTCTGTTTTTCCAGGTTTGGGATCAGCTGCCCTTTTTTCGTGCGCACCGTGAATAGTATGTTCACTAGGTCCACACCAACCCGGATGGTCGGCTCCTGGCTGGGAGCGGTTTGGTCCTGACCCGGCGGAGGCGGCCCGGTTTCTTGCGCGAATGCACCGGGAACGGGAAGGACTGCGGCCAGCGCCGACAGGAGTGCGGTTGAACAGATTCTTGAGACCAGCAACTTTCTCATCTCGATACGATTATGATGCAGGATGTTCGGCATACGAGTACGCACTACTCGTGAGGAAAGCTTACGCAGACAGCGGTTTCACACCTGACTTCGGTTGACCCGGTGCTCGCTGTGATCATCGAACGTGTTGGACCGTGTCTTCTGACGCCGCGTGATCCTACGTTTGAAACACTCGCGAGATCCATCACCTTCCAGCAACTGCATGGTAAGGCGGCGCTCACAATATTTACCCGGTTGCAGAAAGCCGTGGGGCGCCGTTTTACACCCGCGCGTTTGTTGCAACTGACGCCCGAGCAGATGCGTGAGTGCGGGCTTTCGCGCCAGAAGATTTCTTCGCTGACCGATCTGGCTGAGCGGGTGCTCCGGAAAGAGATTCGGTTTCGCAACATTCAACAGCTTGACGACGAAGCAATTGTCTTGATGCTCTCGCAGGCGCGTGGCGTAGGCGTCTGGACCGCGCAGATGTTTCTAATGTTTGCCCTCCAGCGGCCGAACGTTCTTCCGTTGGGAGACCTGGGAATTCGTAATGCAGTTCGCAAAGCATACGGTCTCGAAGCGGTGCCGGATGCGGCAGAGCTAACGCACATCGCCCAGCGATGGCATCCGTATTGCACGACGGCGTGTTGGTATTTGTGGCGAAGTTTGGAAGGAGCGGCGGAACTCTAAATGCGAATCATCTTGCTACTGCTTGCCTGTTCTGGTTTTCTTGTTGCGGCGAACGATCAGGAACGGGCCATCCGAACGCTCGTGCAGGATTACGTGAAGGCGCGTAATGACAAAAACGCCCCTGGTACGCGATCATTATTCACGGATGATGCTGACCAACTGGTATCGACAGGCGTCTGGCGTCGGGGCGTCGATGCCTTGGTGAAAGGCGCCATGGCCAGTTCGGGCAAAGAATTGAACCAGAGCTCGATCATAGTGGAAGATATTCGCTTCGTCTCGCCCGAGGTAGCCATTGTCGATGGGCGCTACCAAACAACGGATGCGAACAGCCGCTCACCGCGCAAGATGTGGACCACGCTGGTAGTCAAACGCACCGCCGCGGGATGGCGAATCGCGGCAATCCGCAACATGCTGCCGGCTTCTTCCGGTCCCAGTCATTGACGATTTCAAAATCAACTGCCCGAACATAAAATTACGCGGTGGAAACTCATCCAGCCAGCCATCGTAATGCCGACGGTAGTCGTCCTCCGACTCGTCTTCCAGCACCCGCACATTCTTCGCCCGCGCCCCATGCGTGGTTGAATTTCGGCCTTCAGCGGCCGCCCATCATTCTCCATCAAACGAGTTCGTTCGGCACAAACGGCTCCTCATCCCACCAGGCAATCTCGCTTTCACAGAATGCAAGAGTCTCCCTTTCCACGGGAAAAGGGACATCCTCACACGGCTATTTGAATTCGATGGTGCTTTCGCCTTCGTACTTGTGATAGTCGCGGAAATCGATGGTGTTCTTTGTGCAGATCGGGCTGCCCCGCTGGCAGCTCAAGTTCTCAGCATGCACAGGAAGCAGGAATTTCTTGGCGCCGAGCAGGACTTCAGAGTAATCGACCGCCGAGGCAATCGTGTCGTCCGGAAAATCCTTTGGCACGTTGTTGGCTTGCATTTCGATGCGGCGTACTTGACCGCTGGCCTTATCGATCCACACGCTTCCGCTGTAAGCGGGGCGCAACAGCTGGCCGCCTACCTGAATCGACCAGTTTGATCTGGGAAGAGCCACCTTGAAGTCATAAATCGCGGCCGGCTCCCGCTCGACCGTCGTTGATTGATAGAACTTAAATTCCGCTCGCGTTCCGCTCTCAAACAAGCCGCCCAGTACCGACGCAAACTCACCAGTCGATGTGGAGCCGCCGAGCTCGAGCATTCCCTTGTTGGTGCGATGGCCGCCCACGGTGATTTGGCTGTAGCGCTCCCGGCCATCCTCGTAAAGGACCTTTGCCGTAATTACATCGATTGGCTCAAAACCTTCCGAGCGGGATTGCTCCATGTAGCGGGTCGTGCTCTGCTCACACAAAAAGTTCGGCAAGCCCTGGGTGAACGTCATGGCCCACTCGCGGGTTTTGTCGATCAATTGGTCATAGGCGTTGGCGTGCTTCTTGGCCTCGACCGCTTCGGCGTTGTTATCGATGGTGAAATCGACGGAACCATCCGTGGGCCCCGGTTTCTTGGCGACCGCGGTGTCGCTGTTCGCGTGGTTCGCCGCCGGAGCCGGATTGTCGGCAGAAGCCGTGGTATCGGCGCTTGGTGCACCGTGCCGCAGCACCGGCCGACCAGGCGCGTCGGGGGCTTTCAGAATGGTTGGCCGCGCCATCTCTTCGTCGTCCGCAGAGGCGCCGTTGCCGCGGCCTATCTGCCGGCTAGCCTGCTCCTGTTGCTCCGTGGGCGCATCTTTCAGTAGCTTGACCGTAACCGCTGTCAAAACGGCCTGATCGTCTTCCGCCGCTTCGACGTGCACCGTGGTGCGAGGAATCACCAGGTTCGCCGCAATCGTGTTGTCCCCGCGCTGCCACTGCGTCTTGGGAGCGATGGTCATGGTCAACACGCGCCCATCCTGCGTACCTACCTGCAGCTGCTTGCCGTTATTCGAAATCGTGACACCCTCAGCTGTGATGGTCGGTTGCTGATCGGTCGGCTGGTTCTGCTTGTCGTTTTTCTTGTGTCGGTGCGGCAGCGAAATACCTCCGCCACCCATCGGTCCGCCGGGATATTGCCCGGGCGGGTACTGTTGCCCAGGGGGGTATTGTCCGTTAGGATCCTGTGTCGGCGGATATTGACCCGGCGGATACTGCCCGGGCACCTGAAATGCGGCCAACGGAAAACTCAAGGCCAAGAGAAATGCCAGTCTCATCATCGACCCTCACTTAGATGCCGCCCACCTCGTTCCGGGTTACGTCGGGTGCACAGTGGGAAGCGTCTTTCCCATTATCTCGAAGGACGACCGGCTCGATTTCGGGCGGGAAACGCTGTTCCCGCCCGCACCAACAAAAGTTCTTCGGCCGGTTAGCTGCGGCCCGCTCCGACCGCCTTTTCAGAATGGAGGAGTTGCCTTTCCGCCTCGATCCAATCTTGCTCGGAAGTGCCCACCGGTCGCCCGCGCTCCTGCCAGAGAGCGTAGGCCAAATTGGCTATTTGCTGCCGCGTATCCTCCGTTTCAGTCTGCGGCTGAGAAGCCATCGCACGCTCGTCCTGAGCGAGATCCTCTCTGTTCGCTGAGCCTCTCGTATTACTTCTTGCATCCATACGGGTTAATTCTCCTTCGAAAAGGAATTCCCAAGGCAAAGGGGGGAGATGTCCGTTGCTCCGTAAAGGCAGTTTCGGGATCTATGTAGCAGGAGGCTGTAGCTTATCACCAAAGGTTTGCTTCGCGCAACAGCGTTCGATGCGTCCCAGGTTCTCCAGATCCCCAGGCCGGTTTCGCCCACATCGAGCCATGAAATGTTGACCAAAGTAAATATGAGCCCGGCCTCATTCCCCCCAACCGACTATTTATCGAATCGCGGATCCCGCCACTATAAGATAGGCGATCGCACTCAGCGCCGCCCAGGGAACAAAAAAATACGCTGTACATTACCCATGGTTGCCTCGGCAGGCACCCACAGAAAATTAAATACAAGTTGACGAGCATCGCGCTAATCGTGAGAGCTCCGAGCCAGACTGGAACGGCGGCTTGGGGGGAAGGCTTGGAAGATTTTATGGATTCACTGCGTAGATTAGTCGAGCAGCGTCAAGGGCGACTGACTTTCTTTTTGCACCTGGCTCAGCTTGCATTCGGAGGGGCGCTTGTCGGGACGCCAATGGAGAAGTTTGGTGCCGTGGCGAAAGCGATCTCCGCTGAAGTGATCGTACTGGACTTCAACGACCAGCTTGGGGGCGAGCGGCTTCCACTGGGCACTGCGCTCGGTGCTCCAGCGGCTAGGACCTCCGGGTGCTGATCCCGTAAAGCCTGGCGGCTTGATGAGCTCTTCCAGCTGTTTGGTGAGAGCCGGCTTATCTTTGGCCGACAGACCTGAGGTGAAGCCGACGTGATTGAGCTTGCCCTCGTCGTCATAAAGACCCAGTAGTAGAGATCCGACCAGATCTCCTTTGGAAGCGTACCGAAATCCGCCAACCACACAATCGGCGGTCCGGAGATTCTTGATCTTTAGCATCGAGCGCCGCTGGCCGGTATCATCAGACCGATCCGCATTGGAGCTACCTGAATACGGCCGATCGAGGCGTTTCGCAATCACGCCGTCCAAAGGGCCAGCCATCCTTTTGAACCACGTCTTAGCGGTTTCGAAATCGCGGGTGCGAGGGGAGAGCCGGATGCGAGCGTGAGATGGGGCGAAGCTTTCCATGAAGCGCTCCAGTTCGCAGCGTCTTTCCTCGAAGGTGCGCGAGGTCCAGTTCTCGCCCTTTTCGTCGACCAGTAGATCGAAAAGCATGAGTGTCGCTGGGGTCTCCACAGAAAGCTTTTGAATGCGGCTGGCGGCGGGATGAATTCGCTGGAGCAAGGCGTCGAAATCGAGCGAGCGTTGTTGGGTCACGATCAGTTCGCCGTCCAATATAAATTTCGAAGCTTTGAGCTCGCCGAGAGCCGTGGTGATTTCGGGAAAGTAACGGGCGAGGGGCTGGCCTGACTTGGACATAAGGTCCACTTGCTCTCCGTCGCGGAAGGTGAGGCAGCGAAAGCCATCCCACTTCGGCTCATATTCCCATTCGGCGCCACGCGGAATTTCTTTGGCCGTATCCGCCTCCATAGGAGGGAAGTCAAGGGGTAGAGGAAGACTCATAGCAAGGACTCCAGCTTAAAGCTACACCAGCGTGCGATGCGGATCTGAACTAGTTGGAGGGCATTTCATTCCGGCGAGTGACCATGTCCGAAAAGCGCGAGTCTGGGGCGTGAATGCATGAGACGATCTGGGTATGGAGTTGCCCGATCGACAGGTTTGTTATCGCGCTTTGCAGAGCCGGGATGCCCGTTTTGACGGCGTTCTGTTCGTAGGGGTCACATCGACGCGCATCTATTGCCGGCCGGTCTGTCCGGCGCGCACTCCGAAATTCGAGAACTGCCGTTTTTTTGCTTCCGCAGCGGCCGCGCAAGAGGCTGGTTTTCGACCCTGCCTGCGTTGCCGTCCGGAAACCGCACCCGAGACAGCTTCCTGGCGCGGAACTTCGAACACTGTTTCGCGCGCGCTTGCTCTTATTAGTGACGGTGCTCTGGACGGTGATGGCGCGAGCGTAGAGGGATTAGCCGAACGTCTGGGCGTAGGCGCACGTCACCTCCGGCGACTGTTTGTCCAGCATCTGGGTGCTTCGCCCATTGCGGTGGCACAAACGCGGCGCATTCTTTTTGCTAAGCAGCTGATACATGAAACGAGCATGCCCCTGACCGAAGTTGCGTTAGCAGCGGGGTTCGGCAGCGTGCGACGGTTCAACGAAACATTCCGGGATCTGTTTCGCCGGCCGCCCAGGGCATTGCGGCGAAAAACTTTCGTGAACGTGACGAGTCCGGAGGAGGGTGTGACCCTTCGGCTACGCTATAGGCCGCCGTATGATTGGGATGCCATGCTCGCCTATCTCAAGGCGCGCGCAATTCCCGGTGTTGAAATTGTGGAGAAGGGCGTTTATCAGCGCACCGTTGAGTTGGATAGTTTTACCGGAAGCGTCGCGGTGACGCACCTTCCACAGCGACAGAGTCTTGGTATCAGGATCCGTTTTCCCAATGTGAGCTCGTTGCCGGCCATTGTGAATCGAGTGCGGCGCCTGTTCGATGTAGGCGCGAATATCGAGACCATCGATGCGCACCTCTCGCGCGATCCGATGTTGGCGCCTTTGGTGGCGCAGCGTCCCGGCCTCCGCGCGCCCGGCGGATGGGATGGCTTCGAGCTGGCGGTACGGGCTGTTCTCGGCCAGCAGGTCAGCGTTTCAGCTGCACGGCGGCTCGCGGCACAATTGGTCGCGCTTCACGGCAAACCGGTGGCGAACGGTTATAGCGGCCATGCGACCCTGTCGCACGTGGTACCTACCGCGGAGCACCTGGCCGTGGCCGACCTTAGCGGTCTCGGCATGCCGGAGGCACGTCGAACGGCGTTGAAGGCCTTGGCGGAAGCGGCTGCTGCCGATCCAAATCTATTTCGCGCGTTTGCGACGATTGAGGAAGCAATCGCGCGATTGCGAACTATCCGCGGGGTTGGCGAATGGACGGCGCAATACATCGCGCTGCGCGCCTTGCGCGAGATGGATGCCTTTCCGGCGTCTGACATAGGTCTGCTACGCGGGGCCGCGGCAATGGATGGAACACGATCGACGCCAGCCAACCTTCTCGATCGTGCCGAGCCGTGGCGCCCATGGCGCGCCTACGCCGCGCAGCACCTCTGGGCGGTTGACACCGGACGGGTTTCGGATAACGGGAGGGCAAATGGCTGAGCTCATGCGATTGCTGATGGATCGAATCGATACACCCATCGGTGAATTAATGATTGTGGCGGACCAGCATGGGAACCTGCGCGCGATCGATTGGAGCGATCACGAGGCACGTATGCGACGGCTTTTGGATCTGCATTACCCGAAGATTAAATTCACGCTGGATCCAGTTCCCAATGCAAGTGACTTGGCGCGTGCGATCGGCAGCTACTTTGCGGGAGAGCTGACGGCAATAAATAACCTGCCGGTGGAAACAGCCGGGACGCCTTTTCAGCGCGAGGTGTGGCGTGAGCTGCGGAAGGTTCCTTGCGGAGCAACGGTTTCTTATGCGGAGCTTGCCGAGCGAATTGAGCGACCTAATGCAGTGCGGGCGGTCGGGCTGGCGAATGGTTCAAATCCGGTTGGTATCGTCGTGCCTTGCCATCGGGTGATTGGATCTGGCGGTTCGCTCACCGGTTACGGCGGCGGCATCGAGCGCAAGCGTTGGCTTCTGGAGCATGAAGCGAAACACGTCTGATCGGGCGTTGTGGGAGCCCCGCAATTACTTATGCGAGCTGCGCGGGACAGGGCGGATGGAAACTACAGACGAGTCAAGTGGAAGACCGTCGCGGACGGCTACCTTCAATAGGATTTCCCAATTAGGAGGGAAGCGGCCGCCGGAAGCAGCCTTGCGGATGCTTTCATAAACGGCATTCATTTTTTCCGGATTGGCAGCAAACTCGCCCGCAGCGGCGGTGCCCGCGCTGGAAAGGCCGGCCAATAGAAGAGTTTCGAAATTGTAAGGCGTCGTTAATTTCTGAATGAGCGCATAATCCGTCGATAGGTCTCCACGGTAAACGGATTGTTCCCCCGGCAGCGGTTTCGCATTCACAATGGAGTCCGAAGCAATGCCGAAATTGGATTGAGCATCTTTCTCGTAGCTCCAGTCATTGCTGCGCGGGCCGCCGAGCAGAATCAGGTCCTGTTTGTCCACATGATCCCAGTTCAGGAAACGGCCCTGGGTCAAGTGGACGCGTCGGCCCAGCAAATCCATGAGACGGCCGATATGAAAGGCTGCAACGGCTTCTCCGATACCGGTATAGTCTTCGCGCGTGACGTGAAGAAAGAGGTAGGGGAAGCTGCGATCCCTCTCATTCAAGGCTGGGGCGAGGGCAGTCTTGACGTCCTTGGGAACAGGGATGCTGATGGCGTGGTCATTCGCGCGATCGGAGCTCGAATCGGATACGAAGTAGGTCATGATGCGCGGATTGCTCAGCACGAGGAGAGCATCTCGGCGGGAGTTGGCGCCCAATGGGCCGAGGAGATCTCTGTAGATTGAAAAGTCGGAGGGCGGAGAAGCGGGCTGGTGCAGACCCGCCAGAAAGACAGCCTGCGCCTTACGAAACGGGGAGCCAACAGCCTGCCAGATAATTATCCCGAGAGAGATCGCGAGAGCGCTCGCCAGTGAGGGAATCGCCCATTGTCTTCCCCGCAGGTAAGAAGAGCTGCGTGTCCCCGGCTCAGCGTTAACGGACGGCAGCGGCGATTCAGGTAGCGCCGCTTCCCGAGGCAGAAAAACGGGCGAGTAACTCCCCTTGGGGATCTCGAGAATCACCGGTTCGTCACGGCCTTCGGCGGCGAAATAGGCGGCAAGACGTTTCCGCAGCTCCCGGGCCTCGACCCGGACAATGTTGTCTTCGCTCGGGATGTAATCGTGCTCGCGACCGAACACGCGCGCACCGATTAACTGGGCGGTTAAATTCTCAGGCCTGCCGAGAAGTGAATTTTCACAAACGTAGAGGAGGAACGCGCGGAGTTTTGGGCCTTTAGCAAAAAACTGACTGGCAGCCACACGCTGCACGAGCTGCCAGCGTGGGTCCAGAGGTGAACAGGGCGCAGGCGTAATCGGTTCACGATGCAAAACGCTCATTGGAAAGAATTGAAGCGACCCCTTTGCCGTTCCAGAATACACGAAAAGCACAAGCGCGTGGGCCACCCGGCCGGACCTTCAGAACCGAAATCGGTCAATCGGTTAGCAGCGCCTGCTTACCTCTGCTTACGGGTGTACTTACGGTTAACTTGCTTGCGCAAAGGCGGAATTGTTTGCCAGACTGCTGTCAATCCGGATGGAAAACCGGTTAAGCGAGAAATGACAGGTAAACCAGTTCGCTTTCTGATGGCCTCCTTGATGAGTTTGGCTCCCTGTCTGGCGCAGGATTACCGGGCGACGGTACAGGGTTTGATCAGTGATTCGAGCAACGCGTTGGTAGCGGGCGCACAGATTACGTTGTTGAACGTGAAAACCGGAGTGATGCAAACACAGCCGAGTAACGGGCAGGGCGAATACCGCTTTGCGCTGGTGGAACCTGGGATGTATCAGGTGACAGGCGAGATGCGCGGCTTCCGCAAAGAGGTGGCGGAGAATGTGCGAGTGGAGACCTCGGGCGACGTCACGGTCAACTTAACTCTGCAACCTGGGACCCTATCGCAGTCAGTCGTGGTGACGGCCAATCCGGTGGAGTTGCAGCTGAACACAAGCTCCAAAAGCCTGACGATCACGCAAGAGCAAATCGCCAATCTGCCGGTGCTGGACCGGAGTCCGTTCAGCCTGGTGCTGCTTGATCCGGCGGTGCAGAACAATTATCCAACCACTTCTACTCCCTTCCATATGTGGCAAGCGTCCGAAATGGATTTTGGAGGCCGGACGTCGCGGGCTAACGATGTGTTGATCGATGGCTCGCCGGTACAGATCGGGCCGAAGGGATCGTACACACCGACGATGGACGCTACGCAGGACGTAGTGGTGGAACAAGTGGCCGTAGACTCGGAGTACGGCCACTCGGCGGGCGGCGTAACGAATATATCGACGCGGCAGGGCACCAATGACATTCATGGGGTGGGCTATTACTACGGCCGCAATCCGGCCATCGATGCAGCGTCGAACGGCTTGATTCACAGCCCGAGTCTACAGCGCAACAGCATCTGGGGCGGAGCGGTAGGCGGTCCGATTAAGAAGAACAAACTGTTCACCTATGCCAGTTATGAAGGATGGAGAGAGACTGTGCCCTACAGTCCCTACGGCGGCTTACTAACGCTGCCGACGGCGCTGGAACGAACGGGCGATTATTCGCAATCGTTGAATATCAACGGCGGATTGCGCACCATCTACAATCCGTATACGACGCAGTATGATCCGGCGACCGGTGTGGCGACGCGGACTCCGTTTGCGGGCAACCGGATTCCTGCATCCATGCTGGATCCGACAGCGATGAAGATGATGGCGGATATCTGGCAGCCGAACCATGCGCCAACGAATATCGCGGGCGCCAATAACTTCCAGACTACGACCGCGCTCACGACAAAGTATTGGAACGTTTCGGACCGAACCGACTGGGATGTCAGCGACAAGCTAAAAATATTCGGTCGGTATAGCGAGTTCAACGCCACGAACGAATTGCCGGACTACACGGGTATTAACTCGCCAGCGGCGGCGAACGGGCAGGGCGGAGTGATGTGGTCGCGGAACGTGGCGGGCGACGTGACCTATACATTTAATCCGACGCTGGTCGGCGATTTCCGAATGAGCTACGCGGCGTTTAACGATAATGCTGCGGCGCCGCAGAACGAGATTGGCGCGAGCGGGCTCGCTAACTTGTGGCCGAACAATCCGTGGTATCAGCCCTATGAAAGCCAGTACAACGGCAGTTCCTATTTCCCAACGCTCAACATCGGGCCGACACCGGGATCTTATAAGCAGTTTGGCCTGGGAAGCTTATATTTTCAGGAGCCGCACAGTTATAACTTCAACGGCAAACTAGCCAAGACTTGGGGACAGCACAGCATCAAGACGGGCATCGATTCGCGTTATTCGGCAGTAACTCTTTCTTATCCACAGCAAATGGCCTTCAACTTTACCAGCGCTACCACTGCTAACACATTTAACAATCCGAACATCAATTTGAGTGGCGATCCCTATGCGACCTTCCTGCTGGGTGCTCCGGACAATACTTCACAGGCGGCCTTTACTCCGCCGGCAAACATTTCACTGCATTATTACGGCGGATACGTACAGGACGACTACAAGCTGAGCCGGCGAATCACGCTGAACGTGGGACTGCGCTATGAGTTTGAGAGTGCGCCGGTAGATAGCCAGAACCGATATCTACGTTTGTTGGACCTGAACGCGCCGAATCCGGTACTGGCAACCAATCCATTGCCATATACAGCAGCGGATCTTGCGCTGCGTGCGCAATATTTGGGAGCCGGCAACGCGTTACCCGCGCCCAACGGGCAGTACTTGTTTGCGGACGGCACGAGTCGTTCGCCGTTTCATGCGCCAATCTTTAATTTCGCACCGCGCGTCGGAGGCGCAATCCAATTGAACGATAAGACGGTGCTGCAACTGGGCTGGGGACGCAACCTGATGTTGAATTCACAGGTGTACAACGGGTTACTGACCAATCCGAATTTCACTGGGTATAGCCAGACCTCGACCATTCAGGCTTCCGTCAACGGCGTACCGCAAACCCAGTTGTCCAATCCTTATCCCAGCGATAATCCGTTAGTGCCTGTCACGGGCAAAAGCCTGGGCGTCAATACGAATTTAGGAGGCTCCTTCAATGGAAACAACTACGTCCGGTATCCGAACTACCAGGACGGCTCACTTGATCGATTCAACGCGACCATAGAACGGCAGCTGCCCGGACAGTTCCGGCTCGATGTAAGTTTTATCGGCATTAATGGGCGCAATATTGACTCGAACACTTTTTTCGACAATGCCTTCCCGCTGAATCAGGTGAATCCAGCTCTTTATTACAATCCGCAGACAGGCGGCCGGCTCGTCGGATCGGTGGCGAATCCTTTTTACAATTACTTGACGCGCGCACAGTTCTCGGGAGGTTTACGAAGTCAAAAAACGGTGCAGCTGCAGCAGCTGTTGGCGCCTTATCCGCAGTACCAGCAAATTTTAATGGGCGGCCTGCCGATCGAAGGGGACGTGGTGAGGAACTTCGAAGTACAAATGCAGCGGGCGTATTCAAATGGATTCACGATTCTGGGTTCATATCTTTACAACCGGGAATGGCAAACCTGGTTTCCGAGTGCGGGCGATCCGACCGGCGGGCTTTATTATTACAACCGGACGCCAGTGTGGTCTGACAGCACGGGCTCGCCGTACGCGCGTCATCGCACGATTATTTCGGGAGTCTACGATATACCGTTTGGGCGGGGACGCGCGATGATGGCGAATGCCAATCGCCTGGTGGATGGGATGCTGGGCGATTGGACGCTGAGCTCTACGTTCACTTTCAATGCAGGCGCACAGATATCGTTTGGAAATGGGTTTGAGGTGGTGGGGAATCCTGCACAGAACGTTCCGGCGGGGTATGCGTTTAATCCGGCGGCCTTCGAGACGCTGCCTCTGTATACGCCGACAGAACCAGTCAGAAATTTTCCGGGCGTCACCGCGCCTAACTTCTGGAACATAGACGCCAGTCTGGCGAAGACTTTCCCTATTACGGAGAGATGGAAATTGCAGTTCCGCATGGAAGCGTACAACCTGACGAACAGCATCATGTTTGCGCCGGCCGATGCGAACTTCGGCGATTCATCGTTCGGCCAGGTGAACCTCAACCAAAGCAACACCGGGCGAACTCTACAATACGCGGCACGGCTTAGCTTCTAAGTCGCGAGCGTTGAAATACTCGCCCAACCGCGGCAGTATCGTCATTAGAGCTGGGGTTATCCATCGCCACGCCGAGCAGTCGAAGCGCAGCCGTCCCTATCCGTCTTTACGAGAGCCGCGAGGGTGCCAGCTTGGTCGTCATTCTGCCGCGCGCGGAGGCGAGTCTTGCCGGATAGACGCCGCTGTTACTGCGCGATCCGCTACTTTGCTACCCTAATAAGGCTGTTGGTACGCCGACGCTTCTCTGAAGCCTAAGTGTTAATAGGGAATCTGGTGCGAAACCAGAACTGCCCCGCAGCGGTAAACAGGAACGACCACCCGTTAAAGCACTGTCGCAAGTTCCAGAGGCGATGGGAAGCTGGGTTAGTAGGGGTAAGCACAAGCCTGTAAGTCCGAAGACCTGCCACGGCCCGCTTTCAACAGGAGCGGATTTTCTCGTAGCCTCGAGGGAGGGCCGATCTTGCATTTCAGTTTCTTTTCCAAGATTATTTTCGTCAACTGCGCGGCATTATTGATTACCTCAGCGGCCGGCGCGGCTTCTGATACGGGCGCGGTCAAAGGCGTCGTGACCGACGATTCCGGTGCTGCGGTCGTGGGTGCGCTTCTTCGTCTGCATCAAATCGCTGGCTCCGCGGCTCTCACCACCTATTCCGATCGCACCGGACACTATGTTTTTTCTTCGGTGAGTCCGGGCGAATACTTGCTCGATGCCAGTGCCTCCGGTCTGGCGGCCGTTCATTCACTCACGCTGACTCTCACAGAGAGCGAAACCAAGACCGTGCCGGTTGCGCTCTCGGTCTCAACGGTGCGTACCGAGGTCAGTGTTACGGCCGCTGATGAGCCGCAGTCTGTTGATCACGTTTCGAAAGCGCTCGATACCGTGAACGCGGCCGATGCGCAAGAGCGCGGGATTGTCTCCGTGCCCGATGCCGTAAGCTTTCTGCCCGGTCTGCGCGTGGCGACCAGCGGCGGTCCTGGCGCCCTCACCACCATTCAGTCGCGCGGACTTCCGCCCGAAGATACCGCTATCCTCATTGATGGCTTCCGCTTTCGTGATCCTACTTCCGTCAAAGGCGATGCCAGCGGTCAGATCGGTGATTTGCTGCTGGTAGATTCATCGAACATCGATGTGCTGCGCGGGTCCGGCTCTTCACTCTATGGCACGAATGCTGTGGCAGGTACGGTCAATATCATCACCGATTCGGGCGGCGGCCCGGTGCGTGGGGATGTCGATGTGCAAGGCGGCGGACTTGGGCTGTTCCGCGGCGTCGCCCACGCTGCGGGCGGAGCTTTCGAAAACCGCCTCACCTGGTCCGCTGGGCTGGCGAATCTCAACGTCTCGAACGGGGTCGATGATGCCGCAGCGGTGCGCAACTGGAGCGGGCAGGGAACACTCCTCTACGCAGTCAAACCCAACCTGCGCGTTGGTTTCACGGAGTTCGCGAAGACCGGTTTTGCGCAATTGAATGTCAGCCCGGAAACCACCTCGACCGCGCCCACGACTGGCGTCATCCCGGCCATCCCGCTCTCGAATGCGGCGCGCCAGCTGGCCGATGCCAATCTGTCATATGATCCGGGCAGTGCCACCTTCGTTCCGTCGCTCGGCGACGGCGATTCCGGCGTGCGTTCTCACTTCGCCAGTTCTCTGCTGCGTCTCGAGCACGAAGTCAATTCGCGCCTTAGCTATCGCATCGCGTACGCTTTTGTCGATTCGTTGCGCAACTATAACGATGGCCCGGCCGGTCCCTCCAGCCCCTTTAGTCCTCAGCCGCAGTTCATAACCTCCTCGCAATACACCGGGCGCATCGGCACGCTACAAGCGCGCGTTAATTATTTGCTCGGCTCGCACCAGGTGCTCACCGCCGGCTATGAGCACGAGCAGGAGCACTATCTCGAATTCGACACCGATTTCAATCCTGATGTGGCGGCTCGCTCGCTCTATCGCGCGAATGCGCAGCAGCGCAGCGATGCCGCGTTTGCGCAAGACGAAATCCGCCTCTTCGATGGCCGGCTGCAGGTGCTGCTATCGGGCCGCTTCACCGCCGCCAGCCTCGATCAGCCTTCTTTTGTGAATGCGCCGTCCGCGTACTCGAGTGAGCCTCTCCCATCGCCGCCCTCTGCTTATACCGGTGATGCGTCGATCGCCTATTTCTTCCGCCGTTCTTCCACCAAAGTGCGCTCGCACGTCGGCAACAGCTTTCGCCTGCCTTCTCTTTACGAGCGTTTCGGCACTTCACTGTTCGATGGATTTGCTTCCGCTTATGGCGATCCCCGCCTTAGCCCCGAGCGCACCGTTTCGGTCGATGGGGGCATCGATCAATATCTCTTTCACGACCATCTGAAAGTGAGCGGAACCTATTTCTATGCGCATCTGCAGCAGGTGATCGGGTTTTTGAGTTTTCCTCCGGACTATGTTGATCCCTATGGCCGCTCGGCTGGTTACTACAACACCGGCGGCGGCATCTCGCGCGGTGTCGAACTCAGCGGCGAGTTCCGGCCAACCAATAAAACGACCGTCACCACGTCATATACCTATACGAATGCCAAGGATCGAACTTCGCAGTACTACACCGGCTTGCCTGTTTCGCCTCTCCAGAGCGCACGCATCGAACCGAACGTCGTCAAAATTGTGGCTCTTCAGCAGTTCGGCCAGCATGTCGATCTCGCGATGGATTTCGAAGGCGGTAGCGACTATCTCTATCCGCTCGACGGCTATGCCTACCAGTTCGCCGGGCCGCGCCAGCTTGGCTTGACCGCCGGTTATTCGCTGCAATTTACCGAGAAGACTACGACGAGGTTCTACGTTCGTGTGTCGAATGCGCTCGGTCAGGAGTACTACGAAAACGGCTTTCGCACGCCTGCGCGCTGGGCCGTTGCGGGAATACGGTTCGGATTTTGATCTTTACCCGATAAAGCACTTCTCTTCCGCTATACTGTCTGCATGGCGTTAGCCCAGCGTGCGCGCATGCTCAAAGGTCCGGTGCCGATTGACCGGCACGCGGCCGATAATCTGCGCTATATCCGCGACACAATGGAGCGTGCCGCTTCGTTCACCGCCGTGCCCGGTTGGGGTGGCGTGCTCATCGGCTTTACCGCTCTTGCCGCCGGAGCCTTGGCCGCCGGAACACCTTCCCACCGCGCTTTTTTTATCTGGCTAGCGGAAGCCGGTCTCGCGCTCGCCATTGCCGTGGCTGCCGTGCGTTTGAAATCCAGGCGGCTCGAACTGTCTCTCCACTCAAAGGCGGCGCGTCGCGCTCTGCTCAGTTTTGTGCCGCCGCTGATTGCCGGGGCTGTGCTCACGGCTGTCTTGTTTCGTTCCGACGAGATCACTGTTCTGCCAGGTCTGTGGCTCTTGCTTTATGGTGCGGCGGTTGTTACCGGAGGCGCCTTCTCGGTTCGTATTGTGCCCGTGATGGGCTTGTGTTTCATGCTGGTGGGCGCGGCCTCGCTTGCCTCGCCGGTTCAATGGGGAAACGACTTCCTCATCCTTGGCTTTGGGCTGTTACATATCGCGTTTGGCATTGCCATCGCAAGGAGGCACGGTGGCTAAACCTGTTATGGCGCGCACCGGTGGAGAGGTCGTGGAATCCCGCGCCAGCGGAGAAGACGTAAAGAAGGAACGCCGTTCCCTGAAACCGGCTTCCCCGGCGCCAAATCACTCAGAATCAAGCAAGCTCGAGAACTCTCTTCCGCATCTGGATCGCATTATTCATGAGCGGATGCGGCTCGGCATCGTCAGTGCTCTGGCCGTGAACGAATCTCTGACGTTTAACGAGCTCAAGAAACTCCTGCAAACGACCGACGGCAATCTCAGCGTACATGCACGCCGCCTCGAAGAGGTCGAGTACGTGGCTTGCACTAAGAGCTTCGAGGGACGCATGCCGAAAACCGAATACCGACTGACGCCAACGGGACGCCGAGCCTTCGAGCGCTATCTCAACCACATGGAAGCTCTCATCCAAGCTATGCGCGAAGGCTCTTAGCCGCTTTCCGCCGGTCTCCTCCCGCCTCAGTGTACAGTCAAGTGCATGGATCGTCGTCAATTGCTGGCTGGCCTTAGTGCTTCCGTTCTTATGGGTCAAGAGAATCGCTCGGAATCAAAGTCAAGCTATCTGGAAGTGAGTTTCTGGCGCCTGCATAACACCGGCGAGAACCAGGCTCAGCGCGTCTCTGCTTACCTCGAGCATGGTTTGGCTCCCGGACTAGCGCGTAGTGGCGCGAAAGTAGTGGGTGCATTCTCCACCATCATCGGACCCGAGAGTCCCTGCTTCGTCACCGTCACTCAGTACGCTTCTCTGGCCGCCATGGAAGAAGCCGTGATGAAGCTGAAGTCCGACCGGGACCATCAGCTGCAAGTCGAGAAGCTTGGCTCCGGTTCCGGTCTCCCCTTTGTGCGGGTTGATAGCAGTCTGCTCCGCAGTTTTGACGTGCTTCCTGATCCAAATATTATGGCCGCTCCGGCGCCCGGCCGGGTTTTCGAACTGCGCACCTATGAATCGCAAACATTTGCGACGCTCACCCGTAAAGTTGGCATGTTCAACGACGCCGAAGCTAAGATTTTCGAGCGGCTCGGTTTCAGACCCGTGTTTTTCGGCGAGACTATTGTGGGCCCTAATCAGCCGAATCTGATGTACATGCTTTCGTACGAAAATCTGGCTGCCCGCGACCAGCTTTGGCACTCTTTCAGCAGCGATCCAGAATGGAAAAGACTCAGCGGCGAACCGGCCCTGAAAGATTCTGAGATCGTCGCCAACATTAGCAATCGCATTTTGAGTCCGCTGCCGTTTTCGCCTACGCGTTGAGCGGAAAACCCGACCAACCCTTTTTAGCCGACCTGTCATCTTGCCAAGTATGGCAAGCTTGCCGTACATTGGAGCTAGCCGCATGCCCAGAAAAGAACCGGATCGCCTCGAATTGCTTCAAGGGACGCTGGAGATGATGATTCTCCGCACGCTGATTTCGGGTTGGACGAACGGGTATCAGATCGCCAAGACAATCGAACGCCAGTCGGATGAAGTGCTGCAGGTGGATCACAGCTCTCTTTACCCGGCGCTGCACCGTCTCGAGAAAAAAGGCTGGCTCACATCCAAGTGGGACAATTCGGAGACCAATCGCCGCGCCAAATTCTACCGCCTCACCGCGCTAGGGCGCAAACAGCTAGTCGCGGAACAATCCAAATGGGATCGTCTCACTGCCGCTATCTCACGTGTGATGCGCCCGGCCTGATTGCGCAAGGTTCTTTATGTTCACGTGGTTCCACAAAGGGCCTCGCCAGCATGATTTTGACGACGAACTCGAATACCACCTGGCTATGCTCGCCCGCGAAGACCCTATCGGTCCAGGTCCACACCAAGTACCCAGCCGCAAACTAGGCAATCGCACACTCATCGAGGAGGCTCTTTGCGAAATGTGGACTCTCAGTTGGCTGGAAGCGCTCGGCCGCGATCTCCGCTATGCTCTCCGCGCCCTTCGCTCGCAGCCGGGCTTCACTGCCGCGGCCGTCCTCTCGCTCGCGCTTGGCATCGGCGCGAATACCGCGCTTTTCCAACTGGTG
Organism: Bryobacteraceae bacterium; assembly: GCA_036272575.1. GTDB lineage: Bacteria > Acidobacteriota > Terriglobia > Bryobacterales > Bryobacteraceae > Bog-105. The sequence continues at coordinate 30,214 of DATAYL010000255.1, forward strand.
GATGCGCTGGTTCTGCGAGCCCTTCCGATCCCAAATGCGCAAAACCTCGCCCGGCTAGATTATGTCGGCCAAGCCAGCCGCAGCGGCGACATCTGGCAGGCGCCTAACGACTTCACCAATCCACAGTGGGAACAGATCCGTGCCTCGCATGCGGTTTTTTCCGGTGTCTTAGCCTGGGGCACGTCGCCGTTCAATCTGGCGCGCCGTGGTGAGGTGCGTTTCGCGAGCGGCCTCTTCGTCAGCGGCAGTTTTTTCCGCGTTCTCGAAATTAGCCCGGAGATTGGGCGCCTTTTTTCGGATCGAGATGACGTTCGCGGGTGCCCATCGACGGCCGTCATCAGTAACGCCTTCTGGCACAGCGAGTTTGGCGCCGAGCCTTCTGCTGTCGGCCGTAAACTTCTGCTGAATGGCCAATCGTTCCAAATTATCGGCGTAAGCGCGTCGGGTTTCGAGGGTCTCGACGTAGGCAAGCGCTTCGATGTCGCCGTTCCGCTCTGCAGTGAACCACTGCTGGCGCGTGAAAACACTCTCGACGCGCGCGCTACCTGGTGGCTGAGCATCATGGGCCGTCTGCGGCCCGGCGTTTCGTTCCAGCAGGCAAGCGCCTATCTTGGCTCCGTCTGGCCCCGCATCATTCAATCGACCATCGACCCCACCTGGCGTCCCGATGTCCTTAAGGATTACCTGCGCTTGCAAATCCGCGCTGAGCCGGGCCGCACCGGTTTTTCCACGTTGCGGAAGCAGGTCGAAGATCCGCTGTTGCTGTTGCTCGCGATCGCCGGACTCGTGCTGCTGATCGCTTGCACCAACCTTGCGAATCTTTCGCTGGCCCGCGCTGCTATGCGGGAAGGCGAAATCGGGGTGCGTTTAGCCATCGGCGCCTCGCGCGGCCGTATCGTTCGTCAATTACTCTCGGAGAGTCTGGTGTTGGCGCTTCTCGGCAGCGCCGCCGGGATCATACTGGCGCGCATTCTCAGCGGCTACCTGCTCGTCTCGTTTGCTGCCAGTAAGAATCCACTTTTTCTTAATCTGAATCCTGATTGGCGCACCTTCGCTTTCGTTGCCGCGCTGGTCACGCTGGGATGCCTGCTGTTCGGTCTGGTTCCCGCGTGGCGCGCCACCGATCGTGACCTGAATACAGTGGTCAAAGCTTCCCGCCGCTGGTCTGCCGCAGGACGCCCCCATTTCGGTTTGCAGCAACTCTTCGTCGTCTCGCAGATCTCGCTCTCCTTGATCCTGCTCGTGGGCTCGCTGCTGTTCGTCCGTAGCTTCTACAACTTGATGACGCTCGATTCCGGTTTTCGCCAGCGCGGACTGGTGGCCATCTGGGTGACGCTCGATGAAGAGACGCTGCCAAAGGCTCAGTACCCTCCGCTATTTGAACGCATGCTCGACCGCTTGCGCAGCCTGCCCGGGATCGATGAAGCCGCCTCCGTCTCCCACCCGCCTATCGGGGGCAGCTATTCGAGCGACTGGCTCACGATGGATGGCGCCGATTCAAAGCAGGCCGCCAATGTTCTCTGCAATTACAACCGCGTGGGTGATGGCTATTTTCGAACCTTGGGTACTGCGCTGCTTGCCGGGCGTGACTTCACGCCGCACGACAACGCTTCCGCTGCACCGGTTGCGATTGTCGACGAGATGTTTGTCAAACAATTTCTGGGGGGCGCCGATCCCCTCGGCAAAACCTTCCATCCTGAGGCTTCCCCGGGAGCGTCCGTGCCGCACTTTCAAATTGTGGGCGTCGTGAGGAATTCCAAGTACGCGGATCTGCAAACACCCCTGTCGCCTACCGTGTTCCTGGCAAAGAATCAAGATCCGAATCCCGGCCCGTACACGCGTTTCGTCATCCATTCGAATCTGCCTCTCGCCGCCACACTAACGGCCGCACGCGACGCGCTGCTCGAGGTGAATCCGCATACCACGATCGATTTCCACCCCATGCCTGCGCTGATTGACGACTCGGTACGCCGCGAACGAGTTCTGGCCCGCTTGTCCGGTGTCTTCGCGCTGCTGGCGATCATTCTGGCAACGGTTGGACTGTATGGAGTGATCTCCTACATCGTGGCCCATCGCCGCGGCGAGATCGGCATTCGCGTTGCCGTTGGCGCGACTGGTTTCCAGATTCTGCAACTCGTTTTCCGCCAGTCTATCGGCTTGTTGTTCGCCGGAGTGTGCATCGGCACCGTCCTCGCGCTGGCCGGCACCCGAGTCGCGCGTTCTCTTTTGTTCGGTGTGTCGCCACAGGATCCAGCGATCGTTGCCGGCGCTATTCTCGCCCTAACCGTTGTCAGTCTGATTGCCACCGTCGTCCCGGCCTGGAGCGCCGTCCGCCTCGACCCGGTTACAGCTCTACGCGAGGAGTGAGTCGAGCCGAAAGGTGGCGGTGGCTTGTTTGACGGGAGGGGGCAGCGCGACGCTTTCTTGCTGCGAGTATTGTCGTGCGACGGCCGCACACTCAAGTCAGCGAGTGCAGCGCTACAGCGAGTAAGGACACTCGGCAGGGAAGGTGGTCTCAGGCAAATCAGTCTCGATCGATGCCAGGCTTTTTGCTCGGCGGTACGCCTTTTCCAACGCGCTCCCCCATTTGCTTTGCAAACCGGGATTGTCCTCGAGAAGCCCTCGAATGTTTACTTGCGCCGTTCTCATGCTCACTTGCCAGCTACGGGTGCGCCTGTCAGGTTGGTAGTCCCACTTCAATTTATGCAGAAAGTAGACGGCAAGATGGCTGACGAGCGAGTCGTAACGATGGCGGCCCAAGTCTTCAATCTCCTCGATGACGTTCCGTAAATCCTCCGCCGGAAGTGCCGTTCCATCCCGAAGCCGTTGAGCAGTTTCCTGTGTCCAGGAATAAAAGTCGGTGTCGTAAGTGCTAGCCATCTCTTTTTAGTATCCGCCGTGTGCTATTCTACAGAAGGTTTCCAGCCAATTTGGGAGGCGAAGGTGTGTGTATCCGCCCGAGCCGCTTGAACCAATCCTACTTATGAGTCAAAAGCCCGGAAAGAAGTATGAAGCTGCGGCTAAGCAGGTTGAAGCAAAGCCGTACCAGCTAGCTGAAGCGGTTACACTCGTTCAGAAGATCAAATTCTCGAAATTCGACGAGACCGTCGAGGTGCATATGCGCTTGGGAGTTGATCCCAAACACGCCGACCAAATGGTGCGCGGCACGGTTGTTCTGCCGAATGGCCTCGGTAAATCGAAGCGTGTTCTAGTGATCGCGTCGGGTGACAAGATCCGCGAAGCGCAGGAAGCGGGCGCCGATTTTGCCGGCGGCGAGGAGATGGTCACTCGGATTCAAGCAGAGAATTGGATCGATTACGATGCAGTGATCTCGACGCCCGACATGATGCGTTCGGTCGGCCGTCTCGGCAAGGTTTTAGGACCGCGAGGCCTGATGCCGAATCCGAAAACAGGAACTGTCACGACCGATGTACGCAACGCTATCGAAGAGATCAAAGCCGGTAAGGTGGAGTTCCGGGTCGATAAGACCGGAGTGATTCATGCGCCGGTGGGGAAGGTCAGCTTCCCGAACGAGAAGCTGCTGGAAAACACCAACAGTTTGATCCAGGCCGTTATTCGCGCCAAGCCGTCGGCTGCGAAGGGCAAATACGTCAAGAGTGCCACGCTGTGCTCCACCATGAGCCCTGGCGTTCCGCTTGATGTGACCTCGTTCAACGCCAAGGTCGCTTAGAGGATTGCTGAAACGGAGGCCGAGATGAAGAACAAGAACGACAAGAAAAAAGATCTCGAAGATCTGAAAAAAACCATTGCTGACAATCAAAATATCTTCGTCACCAGTTACGAGAAGATGACCGTCAGCCAGGATTTCCAGCTTCGGAAAGCAGTCCGTGAAGCAGGCGGCGAGTATCGGGTCGTTAAAAACAACCTGGCCGCGAAAGCGAGTGAAGGAACCGAAGCCGGCAGCCTGTTGGGTGATCTCAAAGGCATGACGTCGCTCGCCTATACGGCTAAAGATCCGGTTGCACTCGCGAAAGCGCTCACCCGGTATTCGAAGGAAAATGCGGCGTTCACCTTTAAGGCCGGTATGGTCGAAGGCCGGGTGATCGATCTTAGCGGGATCAGCGATCTTGCCACGATGCCGCCCAAGGAAGAGATCTACGCCAAGTTGTTATACCTGATCAATGCCAGTGCCACACGGCTGGTCACGTCCATTAACGGTGTAGGCCGCAATTTGGCCATCGTGTTGGATCAGGCGGCAAAAGAAAACAAGTTTTCTGCGTAAAAATTTGGCCGTTTTCCGTTTGTGCGGGAACTGGCGTCGCTGATGGCTGTCCGTCGGCGTGGACGAAGGCAAATTAGAAATCGTAAGGGAGTAGGAAGAAGAAAATGGCGGATATTAACGCAATTGGAGAACAGATTCAGGGCTTGACGCTGCTTGAGGCCTCTCAGCTCGTTAAGTTGTTGGAAGAAAAGCTGGGCGTTTCGGCGGCGGCGGCTTCGGTGGCCGTGGCGGCTCCGGCGGCCGGCGGCGCGGCGGCGGCTGCACCGGTGGAGGAAAAGACTGAGTTCACCGTTGTTTTGACTGCTGCGGGTGCCAACAAAATCAATGTAATCAAAGCGGTACGAGAAGTGACGAGCCTCGGCCTCAAGGAAGCCAAGGATTTGGTCGATGGCGCCCCTAAGCCCATCAAAGAAGGCATTAACAAGGAAGAAGCCGAAACCATCAAGAAAAAGTTCACTGATGCCGGCGCCACTGTTGAAGTAAAGTAAACGGATTAGGCTAAGAGGTGCTTGTTTCGGCCAGGCACCTTGTTGCCGGTCCGTGGGCCGGAGGCGTCGCCGTGTCTCTGGTGATGCAAGAGTTCTAGTTTGTGTTACGATAAAGAAGTCGTCGAGCCGGGACGGTCCAGCATTCGAATTAAGACTTTCAACGCTTAGAAGGTTCCCCGCGACCTGGGCAGGTCGGCGGGGATTTCGCCGTGCCTGATTTTGGTTTTGGCTGTCTCTGGTAGGTTCTTTCCTTCATTGCTTAGTTACTCAAACCCGTTTCTGATTTGCAAGGAAAATAGTTCTGCAGAAAATTCATTCTGCGGGAAGATCGTCCAAAGTTTTGTTGCTTTCAGCATCGTCTTTTCTCATGCTCTTTTTTGCCGCGCGTCCTGCTTCGATAGCGCGGTACGTCACGCTGCTAAATGATCCGGCTTCGCCCGGATGTCTGTCGTTCGCAAATGAGTGCCGGTTCTGCTTTTCATCATGTCGCTAAAGATCGCCACTCGAGTTATTGGTTTCCCAAAAGGACAAGTGTAGATGCCTAACGTGTCAAATGGTTCTCTCCGGGAGAGAGTTGATTTCTCGAAGATCAAAACTTCGATCCCGATTCCTAATCTCATTGAAGTGCAGAAGCGCAGCTACGAACGCTTCCTGCAAATGGATCTGCTCCCTAAGGAGCGCGATGATGCCGGTCTGCAAAGCGTATTCAGCTCTGTTTTCCCCATTTCCGATTTCCGCGGTCTCAGCCAGTTGGAATTCGTCGATTACTCGATCGGAAACTGGGAGTGCAAGTGCGGCAATTTGAAAGGACTCCATCACCTTCGGACCATTTGCCGCAATCCGAACTGCGGCGCAGAAATTCGTACTGATCCGTTCCACGCGGGCGATGTGCTCTGTCACAAGTGCGGCACCTTCAACAAGAACATCGTCACCTTCTGCAATCGCTGCGGTGACCCGGTGGCCCTGCAGCTTAAGTACGACGTTCCCGAATGCGAAGAGCGCGGTATGACCTACGCCGCGCCGCTCAAAGTCACTATCCGTTTAACCGTTTACGATAAGGATGCCGAAACCGGCAATAAAACCGTTCGCGACATCAAAGAGCAGGAAGTCTTTTTCGGCGAAATTCCGCTGATGACCGATAACGGTACCTTCATCATCAATGGTACTGAGCGCGTCATTGTCTCGCAGTTACACCGCTCTCCCGGCGTGTTTTTTGAACGCGTTCAGGCGCAAGGCTATTTCCTCGGTAAGATCATTCCCTATCGCGGCAGCTGGGTCGAGTTCGAGTACGACAACAAGAACCTGCTTTACGTCCGCATCGACCGCAAGCGCAAATTCTACGGCACCGTATTTCTGCGTGCGCTCGGTCTCAAGACGGATGCGGAAATTATCCGCGCCTTCTACAAGCTTTCCACTATTTCCCTCAAAGACAGCAAACTGTTCTGGGGTGTGAATGAAAGCTTGATTGGCATGAAGCTGTCGCATGCCATTCAAAACTCGAGTGGCGAGCAGGTGGTTCCGCAGGGCCGCAAAATCACCAACTCGGTTTATCGCGAGCTCCAGAAAGCCAAGCTCGAGCAGGTCGAGGTCGCTTCGAACGATCTCGAAGGAGCTTACGTCGCCGCTGACGTGATTGACATGTCGACGGGGGAAGTGCTGATCGAGGCCAACCATGAGTTGACAGCGACGGCCATCGGGAAAATCGCCGAAGCGGGTATTGGGAACTTTGAAATTTTCTTCCCCGACCGCGATGAGGCAGGCAACGTCATCTCCGCCACCCTGCGCAAAGACGCAGTTAAGAGCCAGAACGATGCGCTGCTCGAAATTTACCGCAAACTTCGTCCGGGCGATCCACCAACACTCGATACCGCCACCCAGCTTTTTCAGGGCATGTTCTTCGATGCCCGGAAGTACGATTTCTCGCGCGTGGGCCGAATGAAGTTTAACATCAAGCTCTACGATAAGGCCGATTCCACGCCGCTTGACAAACGTACGCTCGATCAAAAAGACTTCACCGACACGATCCTTTATTTATTGAAGCTGCGCCGCGGTATCGGTGTGGTCGATGATATCGATCACCTCGGCAATCGCCGCGTCCGCGCAGTGGGCGAGCTCCTCGAAAATCAGTTTCGTATCGGTTTGGTCCGTATGGAGCGCGCCATCAAGGAAAAGATGTCGGTCTACCAGGAAATGTCGACAGCCATGCCGCACGACCTGGTCAACGCCAAGCCGGTGATGGCCGCGATCCGCGAATTCTTTGGCTCGAGCCAGCTTTCGCAGTTTATGGATCAGACCAATCCGCTCTCGGAAATCACGCACAAGCGCCGCCTGTCGGCTCTTGGACCGGGTGGTCTCTCCCGCGAACGCGCGGGCTTCGAAGTGCGCGACGTTCACCCGACTCATTATGGCCGCATCTGTCCGATTGAAACGCCGGAAGGCCCGAACATCGGGCTGATTTCGTCGCTGTCCTGCTTTGCCCGCATCAACGAGTACGGCTTTATCGAGAGTCCGTACCGGCGCGTGCGTGACGGTTCGCTGGTCGATGAAGTCAAAATTCTCAATCCTGGCGATGCCGATTTCAAAGTCGGCCAGGTGGTCGCGCGCGATGAAATCGATGCGGCCAACAAAGCGCAGGCGACCAAAAAGCAACAGCTCGCCGAGTTCGAAGCCTATTCCGATTACCTGTCTGCCTGGGAAGAAGACAAGTACATCATCGCCCAGGCCAACGTGCCCATCAGCGATTCCGGCCGCATTGTTGACGATCTCGTCAATGCACGGCAGGCCGGTAATTTCGTCCTGAAGCATCGCGACGAAATCGAGTATATGGACGTGAGTCCGAAGCAGCTCGTCTCGGTTGCTGCCAGCCTGATTCCGTTCCTCGAAAACGATGACGCCAATCGCGCGTTGATGGGTTCCAACATGCAGCGCCAGGCCGTGCCGCTACTCCGGGCCGAGGCGCCTTACGTCGGCACTGGAATGGAACGCGTTACGGCGCGTGATTCGGGTGCGGTTGTGATCTGCAAACGCGCCGGCGTCGTCGATTCCGTGGATAGCGAACGCATTATCGTGCGTGTCGAAGGCGGCGCTCACGAAGGGCAGATGTCGCGCGAAGTCGGGGCTGATATATATCAGCTCACGAAGTTCAAACGCTCCAACCAAAACACCTGTATCAGTCAGAAGCCGATCGTTTTCCAGGGGCAAAAAGTCCGTAAGGGCGATGTGCTCGCCGACGGACCGTGCACCGAAGCCGGCGAATTGGCTCTCGGCCGCAATGTGCTGGTGGCCTTCATGCCCTGGCGCGGCTACAACTTCGAAGACGCCATCGTCGTCAGTGAAAAATTAGTCAAGGACGATTACTACACTTCGATTCACATCGAAGAATTCGAAATCGAAGCTCGTGACACCAAGCTCGGTCCAGAGGAAATCACGCGCGATATTCCGAACATTGCCGAGTCCTTCCTCCGCAACCTCGATGAAAGCGGCATCATCCGCATCGGCGCGACTGTCAAGCCTGGCGACATCCTGGTCGGCAAAGTAACGCCGAAAGGTGAGACGCAGCTTACCCCCGAAGAAAAATTGCTGCGTGCGATTTTTGGTGAAAAAGCCGGCGACGTCAAGGACGCTTCGCTTTACTGTCCGCCGGGCATTGAAGGCACCATAGTCGACTGCAAAGTCTTCTCCCGTAAGGGCGCCGAGCTCGATGAGCGTTCGAAACTCATCCTGCAACAGCAGGAAGAGCGCTTGCATCGCAATCTTGAAGATGAAAAGCGGATTCTGAGCGACGAGCGCGCCAAGCGTCTCGAAGAACTACTGCGAGGCAAGGAACTGCTGGCTGATCTGCATGATGAAAAGACCAACAAGAAGTTGCTTTCCAAAGACGTTCCGCTTGACCGCGACCTGTTAGAAAAGCTGCGCGCTCGCGATCTGAAGCGCATGCGCCTCAACACCAAAGATGTTCGCCTGAACGAGCAAATCGACGAGATTGAGGAAATGACCTCGCGCCAGATTGCCGTTCTCGAGAAGATCACGGAAGAGAAAATCGCCAAGCTGCGTAAGGGCGATGAGCTGCCTCCGGGCGTTATCAAGCTCGTTAAGGTTTACATCGCCATGAAACGGAAGCTGTCGGTCGGCGACAAAATGGCCGGACGCCACGGTAACAAGGGCGTCATCGCGCGTATTGTTCCCGAAGAAGATATGCCGTACATGCCCGATGGAACGCCTGTCGAGATCGTTTTGAATCCGCTCGGCGTCCCGTCGCGTATGAACGTCGGCCAGATCCTCGAAACGCACTTAGGTTGGGCTGCCGAGAAGCTTGGCCTGCACTTCGCTACGCCCGTCTTTGACGGTGCCGCTGAAAAAGACATCAAGGCGCGTCTGGCGGAAGCCGGCCTGCCGAGCTCGGGTAAAATCGAGCTCCACGACGGTATGACAGGTGCTCAGTTCGAGCAGCCGGTCACTGTCGGCTACATCTACATGCTGAAGTTAAGCCATCTTGTGGATGACAAGATCCACGCGCGTTCGATCGGGCCATACTCGCTGATTACTCAGCAACCGCTCGGCGGAAAAGCGCAGTTCGGTGGACAGCGGTTTGGAGAGATGGAGGTATGGGCGCTCGAAGCCTATGGCGCCGCATACATTCTGCAAGAACTGCTCACGGCGAAATCCGACGACGTCTACGGTCGCGCGAAAATTTACGAAGCGATCGTCAAAGGCGAGGCTGCGGCCGAGCCCGGCGTACCTGAGTCCTTCAACGTGTTGATCCGGGAATTGCAGAGTCTCTGCCTCGATGTCGAGCTGATGAAGAAGCCGCGCGAGATGCAGGACTTGGCACACGCCGCGGATTAAGAGTGAAATCGGCGCCCGGAGCGTTGATTGGTGTCCTACGCTCCGGGCCCAAAAAGGTGAATTGGGCGCCATTTTTTTAAGGAATATTCATGTATCGTTCCTCTCCGTACGACAGAGCTAATCTCATAGCCGACTTTGATTCGATCCGAATCAGTTTGGCCTCTCCGGAAAAGATTCGGAGCTGGTCACACGGCGAAGTGACCAAGCCGGAGACCATCAATTACCGCACTTTCAAACCCGAGCGCGACGGCTTGTTTTGCGCCCGCATCTTCGGCCCCGTAGCCGATTGGGAATGTCTCTGCGGTAAGTACAAACGCATGAAGCACCGTGGAGTCATCTGCGATAAGTGCGGTGTGGAAGTCACGCTGTCCCGTGTGCGCCGGGAACGCCTCGGCCATATCGAACT
>DATAYL010000256.1:0-4339 GCA_036272575.1 Bryobacteraceae bacterium
TGAGCTCGCCGAGAGTATTCGGCAGCACGGCCTCATCCAGCCCATCACCGTTCGCCCCAACTCGGAGGGCTTCGAGTTGATCGCAGGAGCAAGGCGTTATCGTGCCGCACAACTGGCCGACCTATTCTCTATTCCAGCACGTATCGTCGAAATCGACGACGCGCAGGCTCAAGAATGGCAGTTGGTTGAAAATTCTCAGCGGGTAGACGTTCACCCTTACGAAGAGGCGCGCGGCTTCCAACGCTTACTCGACTTCCCGGGCTACGATGTAGCCGCTCTGGTCGAGAAGTCTGGCAAGAGCGCAAGCCACATCTACGCCCGTCTCTCTCTTCTCCAACTCATTCCCGAGGTAGCCGAGGCATTCACGCGGGAACGCATCACCGCCAGCCATGCCAATCTTATTGCCCGTCTCCCGCAAGAGTCGCAAGCCGAAGCTTTCGAACAGTGCTGGCTTAAGGACTGGCAGGACAGCGAACCGCATCTGTTACCCGCAAAGCACCTCTCCGCGTGGATTCAGAACAACCTCTATCTCGCCCTCGCAGATGCACCGTTCGACGGTACTAGTCGCGTAAATGGTCCATCAATAGAAGGTCTGCTCGCTGATCCCTACCTTGCGAATCACCTCCGCGACAGGCACTCCCAGCTCCGCCTGCTTCAACACAGCCGCAATCTGCTCCACAGAAAAGCGCTTCTTCTTTACGCAAAATCCTCTTTCAGGTTTTGCCGAAGACTAACATTTCAACCGTCTCAAAAATACCGGGGCCCATCACGAGGTGCCTGCGGTATAATCAGAAACCTTTTAGGGGTTGTCAAATGGGCCTCACGATCGGTATTTGTAAAGTGTCATGGCCGCGTTCGACGAAGACCGCCAAGATCGTGTGCATTCTCCTCTTCTCTTTGATTCTTCATGGAGAGCAATCACCATCTAAGGAATCCGTGACGGTCACGTTCGTCGACCCAGAGTGGTCGCACGACCTGACCGAACATACTGTCGTCGCAGACGACAGGTTGAAGGATTTCACGCAGGAGACGGGAATTGGTGTCAAGCATCTGCCGACCCCGGAGACCACGTTAGACCAGTTAGATCTGGTCCGGAAGCTTCTCCGACAGGGAAGCTCAACTCCGGATGTGTCGGGTGTCGATGTGATCTGGCCCGGAGTCTTGAGCGAAGAATTGATGGACCTGAAGCCGAATTTGGCGACGGAACTCTCCTCGATCAACGCCGATGTCGCCGCCAGTTACACGGTCAAGGGGAGACTGGTCGCCGTGCCTTATCATTCCGATATCGGCGTCCTCTTTTACCGAAGGGATTTGCTCCGACGCTATGGATACGCGGCGCCGCCACGTACGTGGGACGAACTCGAGCAAATGGCCGCCAGGATCCAGAAGGGCGAGCGCGCCAGAGGCCAAAAAGATTTTTGGGGATTCCTATGGCCAGGTGCGGCCGGCGAAGGCTTGACCTGTAACGCCCTGGAATGGCAGGTCTCTGAAGGTGGGGGGCGTATCATCGAAGCCGACGGCAACATTAGCGTGAATAATCCTGATGCGATCCGCAGTTGGCAACGTGCAGCCCATTGGATAGGCTGGATCTCGCCCCCGAGTGTGACCTCGCTCCAGGAATGGGATGCCATCAACGACTTTTACCACAAGGGAACGTCCGCTTTTTATCGTGGGTGGGCACGGACTTATCTTCTCAGCGTGCGCGATATTCCGTCGGTTCGAGACACGATCGCAATCACGAGCGTTCCCGCCGGAAAGAATGCGCAAGCGGCGACGTTGGGCGGTTTTGGACTCGGGCTTTCGCGATCGTCAAGGCACAGTGCTGAGGCGCTGCAGCTGATCCGATTCTTGATCCATCGAGAGATCGAGATCGAGGAAGCGCGCGCGGACTACGAGTCAAAGAACTGGCCGGAATTGTATGATCCGACCGCCATCTTGCGAGCAAAACGAAGTTCCACCGATAGCGGGAAACAGCAGGTGAGCGGCGTAGTCGCGCGACCCTCTACAGTTGCTGGGGAAAAATACGAAGAAGTTTCGCGAGCTTATATCCAGGCAGTACACTCGGTTCTGCTGGGCCAAAACACTGCGCCAGAGGCTGCGGCATCGCTGGAACGGGAATTGGTGCGGATCACCGGCTTCAAAACAGGACCGCCGAACCGGAACCGTCTTCCAAAGCAGAAGAGCTCAGGCAAAGTTTCCGGGGCGCGGCCGGCTGCTGGTTCAACGAGTGCGTCACTGCACTAATCCTTTGAAGTAGAAGTCTGTATAACCTGTTCGCTAACACTTCTGGAGTGACTGGATGAGGCAGGCGAGCAATAGCGCCGTTCTGTATAGATTCAACATCGGTCGTCACCTGGCGCTGTGCTTTGCGCTTCTGATTGGAATAATAGTTGCTTGCGCTGGTGTGCTGCTCTGGCAGTTGCGCGAGGTTCGTTCGCAAGTTGAACTCCTGAAGGGAGTCGACGGAGAACTGATCGAGGTCTTGCGCGTCCATGGAGAGCTCTTCTCGTTTTACGAAAGGCTAAGCCATGCTGCGCGATCCGAGGACCCGGATCAGTTCATCGCAGTCTCGGAAGCACTCCGAAGCGGTGTACTCGAGGAGACTCAACGCACTGAGGCAGTCTTTCGTCAATTGCCTTCCGCGGTCAAGGTAGACGAAACAGTGCCTCCAACGATCGAAACAATCGAGAAGACCCTGCTGTCTCATTTGGATGCGATCAAGGCATTAGCGGCCTCGGGAGAGTGGGACGACGTACGCAGTCGAACCGAGGATCAAGTTCAGCGCCTTGAATACCTTAGCTCGCAGCTCGTCAAAGACGTAGCCCGCGACGTCGAAGAACAGCGCACGCAAGCTGCATTAAATATTGAGATCGTAGAACGTCGCATCATCTTGATCGAAATCGTCACAGGATTCGTTACCCTGTTCACCGCCGCCTTCTTTGGCTGGGCCACAGCGCTTCGGATTATTGAACTTCGGGGGGAAGCGAGCGCCGAGCGTGAGCAAGCGGAGGAGGCGCTGCGCCAGGCCCAGGCGGATCTCACGCGTGCCAGCCGGGTGAGCAGCATGGGAGAACTGACTGCCTCCCTGGCGCATGAGGTTAATCAACCGATTGCGGCAGCCGTCACGGACGCCAATACTTGCTTGCGTTGGCTGTCCCGCGAGGAACCGGATCTGCAGGAGGCGCGCGCAGCCGCGGCGAGAATCGTACAAGACGGAATGCGTGCGGGCGAGATCGTCAACCGCGTCCGACTGCTTTTTAAGAAGGGTACGCTGCAACGGGAGTTGGTCGATCCAAACGAGATTGTTAGAGAGATGACACTTCTCCTGCATAGCGAGGCAACTCAATTCGCCGTCTTCGTTCGGACGAAACTGGCTGCAGACATCCCTCGGGTCATGGGAGATCGCGTGCAACTGCAGCAGGTGCTCATGAACCTGATGATGAACAGCATCGATGCGATGAAGGATGTGGATCAGACCCACGAACTCATGATCGAATCGCAGCGCAGCGAGGACGGGCAGGTGTTGATCTCGGTCAGCGATACCGGCGTGGGGCTTCCACCGGAGCAGGCCGATAAGATCTTTAATGCGTTCTTTACCACCAAGACGCACGGCACCGGAATGGGACTGCGGATCAGCCGCTCCATTGTTGAATCGCACGGGGGCCGCTTATGGGCTGCTGACAACCCTCCGCGAGGCGCGAGATTTTGTTTCACATTACCTGCCAACGGCGAGACATGCAACTCAGTTGCGTCTGGAGATCGGACTGAAGCTGCTGATGGCCCTCACGACAACAACCCGGTCGTTTGAGTGCATCCGTCGGAGCATACGCACGGTTGAGGGTATCGGTGGTTTGAGGTCCAGACTGTGTGGGGTGAGATGTGCCGCTAGGCGGATGGCGCATCGGCAAACTTACTGCCGAGGAATTTAGTCGTCAGACGGGACTGGTACTTTGGGCAAAAGCACTTGTCACTTCCATCTCGCCTGTGTTCAGTTGAATCTCAGTAGCCACAAAGCTCTCTCCCTTGCAGACTTCTTGCACTCGTCAACCCTCTAATCGGTTGATTTTGTCTTTTTGGGCCGGCAAAAATGGCCATTCTCTCTCGTGCTGGCCTACTTGAAGTCCTGCACTTCCGTAATTTGGCTGTTACTCATGACGACCGTAAAGCCTTCGCCTCCGTCTGCACCGAAGAGATATTCCAATACCGCTGCTCCATCGGTGCGGTGTAGTTGGTGAGTGGGTTTCCCGCAGTGCAGCGCGTCCTTTTCTGTCATTCCAACCTTCAGCTCGCGCAAGCATTCCTTCTCTTTGTTGATAGGGTCCTGTGCAGTCTCTTGGGC
>DATAYL010000257.1:0-12914 GCA_036272575.1 Bryobacteraceae bacterium
TCCGGCCGGCTCGACTCTGCCCAGCAAGGAGCCGCTCGATTTGGCGGAACTGCTTGATAAAGGTTCGCTGCTGCTCGCTGATGTCCATGGCAGCGTGAAGGATATTCGCGGCCGGGTCGACGTGGCGCTCGATTCGCTGACCAGAACGGTGAATCACACGGATAATTTGATTGCCGGCGTGCAGCCAAATATCAATCACATCGCGAGCAACGGAAGCCGGATCACGGGCAAAATCGATAGCTTGGTCACGGATTTAAACGCCGGCAAAGGCCCTGCCGGCATGCTGCTGAAGGATGAAGCAACGAAGCAGCAACTGCAAAGCACATTGTCGAATGTGCAACGAACATCGACTAACCTAGAGCAAGCTTCCGTCCGCGCCAACCAGACGATTGCCGATTTTCAGTCGCGGGAATTAGCGGCCAAAGCACAGGCGACTCTCGAGAACGTGCAGGCTGTTTCACAGCAACTGAACGTCACCTTAAAAGATGCGTTAGCGCAGGACAACATGGGCGAAGACGGAGCCGCAAATCTTCGTCGAACGCTCTCCAATTTAAACCGCAGCACGACAAACCTGGCGGAAGATACAGAAGCACTGAAGCATAATTTCTTCTTTCGCGGTTTTTTCAAGAAGCGCGGTTTTTATGATCTCGATCAATTAACACCCGCCGAATACCTGGAGGCGGCTGACCGTCAAAAAAATTCCGGGTCAAGGATTTGGCTCCAGGCTTCGAGCTTGTTTACGAGCGACGCCACCGGTCACCAGCAGTTGACCGAGACGGGGCGTCAACAGATCGACGCTCACGTCGCACCGGTAATCGATGCTTTGCCCGGCCAGCTCGTAGTAGTTGAGGGATATGCGGTAAATGGCTCACCCGATCAGCAGTTTGTCACAGCCAGGAGCCGGGCCGATCTGGTTCGTCATTATCTCGAAGCCCACTTCCATTTGCGGCACAGTGATATCGGTATAGTGGCGCTGCGAGATAAACCACCCCAGAATGCCGGGCGGGATACCTGGGACGGCGCCGCCGTCGCGTTACCGGAAATGAAAGCGAATAAATAGGTCTGCTCCAAATCTAAGGCAACGTTCGGACCTTGAGCATTGCATCTGCCCAGCGGTACGCCTCGCTCGCTAACTTCTCATGCGCCTCGTCGGCGGCATGTTGGTCTGGTCGCGCTGCAAAAGCTACCGATTGCGGGATATGGTTGAGCAAGGCTGTAAGCGCTGCGGCGGCGAACCTGTCCCGGAGCTCTTCTTGCTTTTCGTTGTTAGGTGTTTCCACGTCCACAGTCTAGCCCGGCGAAAGAAAAGGCTCTTCGGTATCTTGGTCATACTCGTACGCGGGCTTAGCGGCGCCAGAGTGTCTCGACCTCTTTACGCAACCGGCACCTTGTAGCTTATGCGCAAATCGCTCGCATTTTCATGCGCCGTTGTCGGGCCGCATGGCACGGTGGCCTACTCGTAGCGAAGGGCGCGCATCGGGTCCACTTGCGTTGCGCGGTGAGCCGGAACATAGCCGGCCAAGATGGCGACGGCGATAATGCCGAGTATGGCCGCCACCATTGATACTGGATCAGTCGGCTCGATTCCGTAGAGCTGAGATCGCACGGCTTGCGTGAGAATCCAGGTCGCCGGAAGCGCAACCGCGATTCCGATCGCCAGCAAAACGAGCGTCTCCCGCATCACCAGCCAGAGGACGTTGGCTTTAGACGCCCCGATGGCAATCCGGATGCCGATTTCACGCGTGCGGCGCACGACGGTGTACGCCATCACTCCGTACAAACCGATCGAAGCTAGAGCGGTTGCGAGAAATCCAAAGCCGCTGGAAAGGAGTGCCACCAAGCGCTCGGAGACGAGCGAATCTTCCATCTGCTTTTCAAGCGTGATCATCTGGAACACGGGCAGGTTCGGATCGAGATCGTGCATCCGTCTACGAATACTCAAAAACATTCGGTCGGGACTCTGTGCGGTTCGCACATACGCTGTTATTCCGGTTGCGAACTCCAGCTGCTGATACGGGCGGAAGACTTCGGTGGGTATTTCATCCCGCATGCTTTCATACTTAGTGCTCCGAGATACGCCAACGATCGTTATGTCGGTTTTGGTGCCTGGATCGATGCCCATTCCAATTTTGTGTCCCACAGCGTTGATCGTGCCGAAATACTTTTTGGCAAAGGCCTCATTCACAATGCAGACGTTCGGGGCGCCAAAGCTATCGGTTCTTCTTATGTCGCGTCCGGCCAACAGAGTGATTTCCATGGTTTGAAAGTAGTTGGGGGAGACGAAATTCATGTGGGGATCCGGCACTTCACCGGGCTTGGGCGAATAGGAGTCGATGGTTACCCACTGGTCCCATTCATCTCCTTCCATAACGGGCATCACGGCGAGCGCAGCCTGATTCACTCCGGGAAGAGCTTCCAGATTTTCCTTCAGATGCTGGTAGAACATTTTGGTTCGATCGGAGGTATAACCGCTTAAGGTGGGATCGATTTTGAAGGCCAACAGATTGGTGGTGCGAAATCCCGGATCCAGATCCTTCAATTTGCGCAGGCTGCGTGTGAACAGTCCTGCGCCAATTAAGAGAAGGAGGGAGAGGGCTATTTGCGCCACTACGAGCAGCTTTCTAACAGCGCTGGAGGTTCCTCCCACAACTGCTCCCGCCTGGTCCTTCAGAGTATCGGCGACATACGAGCGCGTGGCTTGAAGCGCGGGCGCCAGGCCGAAAGCAACGCCTGTGAGCACCGATATTCCGAGCGTAAAGCCAAGAATACGCCAGTCCGGCAGAGAAGAAACGGCCAGCGGCGCCGAAGTGGGCGGCAGGAAATTGATTAACACTTTGTCCATTCCGATGGCCAGCAGGAGACCAGCCATACCGCCCACCATCGACAGCAGCAAGCTTTCCACAAGAAGTTGCTGGATGATGCGCTGCCTGCCGGAACCGAGGGCAAGTCGAACGGCAATTTCCTTCTGCCGCGAAGTTGCACGCGCAATCAGCAAATTGGCAACGTTCGCACAGGCAATTAGTAAAACGAGGACGACGGTCGCCATGAGCACGAGCAGCGGCTTAGAAAACTGCCGCCGCAGGTAGGAGCGTCCGCGCGATGCCGGAAGAACATCCATCGACATCTTCAGGAAGGCCTGTTTCATGTATGGCGAAGCTTTGGCAAATGCTTTCTGCTGCACCTCCATCTGGAGGATCTGGTGAAAGAAGGGCTGGATACTGGCTTTTGCTTCTTTGATGGTTACGCCGGGTTTAAGGCGGCAGAAGGCGGTAACCCAGCGAGAGCGGCGGTCACTCTGGCGGGGGAGTTGCGTTATCTTTCCACTCATCATGATCGGTACTCGAACCTGAGGAGCGTAAGCCGGATCGGTTCCCGAAAAGCCAGGCTGGCTGACACCGATAACGGTGAACGGATAGCCATTGATCTCAAGCTTCTGACCGATCACCGCGGGACTGCCGGCCAACCGGCTCTGCCAGTATCCATAACTCAAGACCGCAACCGGATGAGCGCCCTGAAACTTATCGTCATTGGCCGTGAATAAACGGCCAATGGCCGCCTTCACGCCAAGAACGGGGAAGTAATTACCGGAAACGAGCTCTCCCGATATTCGTTCGGTATGTCCCGCATAATTTAAGCTCATCTCCGTTTCACGGAAGCAAAACATCGCGCTGAACGGTCCTCCATGATTACGAAAATCCTGGTACATCGGATAGGAGATTCGATTCCAGCCTTGATTGCTGCCATAGTGCCGCCCGACGGCGCTGAGCAGCACCAACTGCTCGGGATGCTTCACGGGCAGCATCCGCACCAGTATCTGATCGGTCAGCGTGAAGATCGCGGTATTCGCGCCAATGCCGAAAGCCAGAGAGAGTATTGCGACAGCAATAAACAAAGGCGCTTTCTTGAAGGTGCGTAAAGCATAGCGTATGTCTTGAAGCAGGCTCATAGGCTTTTTTGTCCGCTTGATGGTGTTACGTGCAGCGATTACTTCTTTTTGCGAAGGTAAATTTGCCCGTTGAAAGAAGTGAACTGAAACTCCGGGCCGCCGCCATTGATCGTGCCATGCAGCGCCCGGTCGAAATGCAGATGATACGTGCCGTCCTGCCTGCGCCCCGATTCGTTGGATACGATACGGGATCCCGAGTCGAGCTTTACGTCGAAATCGCTGTAGATATCGCCGTTATCGGTCTTCATACGGACGTTCGCCTTCAGGTTGTCGGGAAGCGTGACGTCGATATCACCGTTCAAGGTGCTGAATGACATGGGCTTCGAAGGATCGATTTGATCGAGCGTGGCGAGGACTGCGCCGTTCAAGGAATGCGCGATTACTGAGCCCGACACATTCTTAAGAGTGATCTTGCCATTCAGATCGTCGGCGTCGATTTCACCTTCTACTTGCTCCACGTAAATATCGCCATCGTTTAGACATTTGAGTTGCAGGGAAGAGCGCCGCGGTACGGTAATCACGAGATCGACGGGGCGGTTCCAGGACGCAGTCTTGATGTTGACCAGGTTGTTATCTTCCACGACATCGAGGCCGGAGTTGCCGGGAAGCTCCAAGCGCTTCATGCCGTCGGCGCGCCCCGAATGCCATTCGTGCGATTGGCCGCCGGAGCGTGAGCGAGCCTCGACTATGACATCTTTTGTATTCGCACCTCGCACGGTAATGCCACCCGCGATCAAGTGCGCATGTATATGCGCCGGACGGGACGGGTCGCTAAGCGGCACGGTGGCCTTTTCGGGCCCGTCCTGCGCCAATAGGGCCCCGGCACACAGAAACGCTATTCCAATCTTTTTCTTCATTGCTAAACTGCTCCTTTTACTGTTCCCGATGCAGCCGAATACTTCCGTTGAAGGCGTCGAAGGTTAGTTCGGGTCCGCCGTGTCCTGCGCGCCCTCCGTTGAGCCGGTTACTGTGATAAACAAACTTACCGTCGTGCTGCTCAGTGGCTGCCGCCGGCGTTGCCCTCGGAGTCACGTCAAAATCGCTATAAATCTGTCCATTGAATGTTTTGAAGAGCAGGTCGGCCGAAAGTTCCTGAGCGAAGTAGATGTCGAGCTGCCCGTTTATACTTTTGAAACTGCTGGGTCTGACGGGATTCTTTGCGAAGTGAACCGCAATAGGGCCGTTCACGGTGTGGGCGTCGCCAGAGCCGGAAATCGCTTTCATACTGATGCCTCCGTTTACGTTGCTCGCGTCGAAATCGCCGCTCACTTTATCGATCCGGAGGTCGCCGTTGTTAATGGTTGAGACCACGGTTCTCGCCTCACGCGGAACTTCGATATCAATGTCGTAGGTAACGTTGTAGAACCTGCGGTGGTCGCCGTTACAGCATTTCCCGCAATCGTCACCACAGCGCCAGGGCGCGTCATAACGGATCGAGACCGATCCTGGTTTCTCCGCAAAGTCTAATTTGACTTCGCTCTTGGCTTGTTGCAGATCGCTGTCAGTTTCAGCACGGATGATCTGGTGGGCAGTGACTCGGACTTCGGAACCGTTCGAGCCCGTCACGTGAACATATCCGTCCACGTTGTCCACCACCAGACGCAGCGGTTGGCCGGAGAGCGTCAGATTTTTTTGGATTGTTTGCTGCTCTCGAACAGTCCAGCGGTTATCGCGCTCGCCGGCGAAGCACAATACTCCAAGCCCGGATGCGGCAAGCATCAGGTAAATACCGATTTTCATGTCGACATTTCTCCCTTTACAGAGTGAGTTTCTGAAGTCCCCATTCGGCGCGCTGGCGCACGGCGGCATTAGCCGCTCCATCGCGAGCAAGCTTGCGGAATTCTCCGGCCGCGGAGTTATCCCGCACGTTCACGAGCGCGTCGATCAGCGCGATTTGTACAAGGGGCGAATCCTGGTGGGAAATCGAATTCACCAGAGCCTTGCGAATCGCCGGGTCAGCAGAGAATTTTTCAAGCGCATCGAGCGACGCGAGACGGACGTTGGTATTGGGATCATGATCGAGTGCCGATACCAGAGCGGACAAAAGGTCGCTATCGGGGCGCGCAACCTGGGTGCCCCAGGAAATACCTTCCAGCCGAGACGTGGCCGATTGTCTATCGAGCAGCGATAACGCAACCGTTTGGCGCAAGCTCTGCACCTGGTTCTGCAGCTGCGCGGCTTCGGTCTCGGTAGCGCGGCCGCTCAGGCTGACACGGCCCACATAAATGCCGAGGCAGAACAAAGCAAGCACAAGTGTGAGTTGCCGCACGAGTCCTGGGAGGCCGGGTTTCCACCAGGCGAAGCCCCCGGCGAGTGGACGGCTACGACCGCTCTTTAAGTCATTCAGTTTTCCATAAAAGCGGGCCCGCATAGCCGCGCTGGGCTGCTCCTCGGGAAGCAATTCCAATCCCTGCCACAAAGACCGAAGT
The DNA here is from genome assembly GCA_036272575.1 of Bryobacteraceae bacterium. GTDB lineage: Bacteria > Acidobacteriota > Terriglobia > Bryobacterales > Bryobacteraceae > Bog-105. The sequence goes on from DATAYL010000257.1 coordinate 6,376, forward strand.
TCTTCTACCTCCGCCCGCAATTCCGCACTTTTGCGGAGTTGTTCTTCAAACAAGGCCTGCTCGGCGGACGTCAACTGGCCTGAGACATACCCGGGAATTAAATAACGGAACTCTTCAGATGTCATAAAGCCTTTCCCCGCGAAGTTCGCAGAATTTTTCGCGCAGTTCTTTTAAAGCGCGGTACACACGGACCTTTACTGTGCCGATCTCGCATTTCAGGATCGACGCTATGTCTTCATACCGCAAATTTTGGAAGCGGCTGAGCACGAGAATTTCCCGCTTGTCTTCGGGCAGCCTTTCGAGCGCCTCCTGGAGGAACAGCGTGTCTTCTCTGCGGGTAAGTAATTCTTCAGGCATAGGTTCCGAACTCCTGATCTGGTCTACCTCGCTGCCAGCGACTTCCAGACGGTGCTTATGAATAGCATCGAAATAAGAGTTGCGGGCCATGCGGTAGAGCCAGACCTGAAATGGCAGGCTGAGATCATAGCTGGCAGCGTATTTCAAAACACGAAAAAAAACCTCTTGAACCAGGTCCTCACTGAGCGTGCGATTGCGGCTCAAATGCAGCAAATAGCGAAACAGCGGCAGGTGGTATCGCTCGAAGAGTACAGCGAGCTGGGAAATCTCGCCGCTCTGCACCTGCTTCATCAAGGAACCGTCGGTTTGGGTCTCCACTCTCCCTCGATCATTGAATACTGGCGAACCAACAAAAGGTTACAAAGAAATTCTGGCGGGGACAGGTGATGGGGAGTGGAGTTCGGCACGCCTCCCGAGACAAGGCCGGTTCGCAACCGGCCGCGGACTGCCAGTCCGCCCCACGACGCAGCCCGAAGGCACTCTATTACGATGTCCAGTTGCGGGTGCTCGGTTGCGCTTGTACTAAGTTGTCTATATACTTAGAAGCCTTAGTACGGATTTTATAACATGTCTATCTGGTCCCGCTTCTGCAACGTCTTCCGAAATGATCGGCTCAGTGGGGAGATTGATGAAGAGCTAAGATCGCATATCGCGGAGGCCCTCGAGGATGGCCGCGAGCCGGAAGAGGCTCTGAAAGCCCTGGGAGGCTTGGTACGGCACCGGGAAGCAAGCCGCGATGCCAGGCTCATTGTTTGGCTCGAGTCGCTGCGCGCCGATCTGGTCTTCGGTTGGCGGCAACTGGCGAAGAGACGAGCGACTTCGGCCGCTGCAGTTCTTTCTCTTGCGTTGGGCATTGGTGCTTGCACCTCGGCATTCCGGCTGGTCGATGCCCTGTTACTCCGCCCAATGCCGGTTGCACACGCAAATCGTTTATACGCGATGGTGCTAAGTGGAATGGGCCCCGATGGCTCGTTCAGAAAGAGCGATAGCAATGAATACCCGCAATTTCTCTTGATGCGTTCGGCAGTCGCGAATGACGCGGAACTGGTAGCAGCATCGTGGGTGGATCGGGTAGATCTAACGTATGCTTCTGACCTCGAAATGGAGAAAGCGCACCGGCAATATGTGTCCGGGTGGATGTTCAGTGCGTTTGGGCTAAAGCCTGCATTGGGGCGTTTATTCAGTGAAAGCGACGATCTAAAACCCAAAGCGCATGCTTATGCAGTGCTCGCCTACGACTATTGGGCAAGCCGTTTCGGGAGAGATCCGAAGGTGATCGGCCGTGTCGTCCAGATGGGCAACGATCAATACCAGATCGTTGGCGTCGCGCCCGAGGGCTTTACCGGCACCGAACCCGGAACGTTCACCGACATCTTCCTTCCCGCGATGATGTACGAAGGTGCTACGCACGATGACTGGAGTTGGATCAGAACGTTTGTACAGATGAAGCCGGAAGGGAATCCGGAGCGCGTCCGCGAACGTTTGCAGGCGATATGGAACGTAGTTCAGGGAGAACGCGCGAAAAGAAGTTTCAAAGGCTGGCCACAGCAGAGGTTGAACAATTTCCTGAAGCAGAAGGTATCACTGGAACCCGCTGCCACCGGGCTTTCCGATATGCGCAAGAGCTACGAAGTTGCAGCCTGGGCATTGGCGGTGATAGTCGGACTGGTGCTGCTGATCTCCTGCGCGAACGTCGCAAATTTATTAACGGCGCAAGCCGCCGCCCGATCGCGCGAGATGGCGGTGCGCGTATCGATCGGGGCCGGGCGCCGGCGGCTGGTTCAATTGGTGCTGGTCGAGAGTGCGTTGCTGGCGATACTGGCAAGCGCGGTGGGCGGAGTCTTCGCCTGGTGGTCGGCGCCATTTATCGTTGCGAGGATCAATCCGCCAGATAATCCGGCCAGACTGGTATTGCCGGCAGACTGGCGCGTCCTCGGATTCGCGGTTGTGCTCAGTATTGGAATCACATTTTTGTTCGGTTTGCTGCCCGCGTTGCGGGCTTCCGCCGTGAAACCGGCCAGCGCGCTCAGAGGCGGAGACGACCCTCATTCGCGGCGCCGCCTGATGCATCTATTGATTGCGGCTCAAGTGGCGTTTTGCTTCCTGGTGCATTTTGCGGCCGGCGTTTTCGTTTCGACGCTCCATCGTCTTTCCGATCAGCCCACCGGGTTCTCGGCCGAGCGTCTTCTCACGCTGGAAACACTGGCCAAACGGCCGCAATCCGTCGAGACATGGTTTCAGGCGGCCGACCATCTGCGCGCTTTATCGGGCGTTGAGAGCGTAGCGATAGCCGGATGGCCTTTACTAAGCGGCAACGGCTCAAATGGCTTTGTTGCGGTAAACGGGGCGCCCCCACACGACCTGCTGGCTTATTTTTTGAGCGTGTCGCCGGGTTGGCTCCAGACCATGAAGATCCCTTTGCTCGATGGACGCGACTTCCGCCCGGACGACACCGCTCCCGGTGCCGCCATCGTAAATAAAGCGTTCGCCAAAGAATATTTTCACGGCAAAGACCCGGTGGGAAAGACGTTTGATAAAGGTAAGCAGCATTTCGAGATTGTGGGCTTGGTGGCAGATGCTAGGTATCGCAACATGCGAGAACCAATCACGGCGACGGCTTACGCTCCGCTGCGTTCCTCTCGGCCGGAAGGGGTGTCGAGCGCAACATTCCTGGTGCGAACGGCGAGTTCGAATCCGTTGGCACTCGCACCGATGCTCCGCCGGGAAATTCCACGCTCACGCTCAGAGCTGCAGGTCAGCAATGTCCGGACGCAGCTGGAAATTAATCAGGCGCAAACGGTTCGCGAACGCTTGCTAGCCATGCTCGCTCTGTTTTTCGCAGGTATAGCGGTGTTGCTTTCGGGAATCGGTTTGTACGGCGTGCTGGATTATTCCGTCCTGCAGCGGCGGCGCGAACTGGGTGTTCGCATTGCTATTGGGGCACCGGTCTCCGACATCGTTCAGAGAGTGACGGGGGAAGTGTTCTCGATGGTTTTGTTAGGCTCTGCGGCAGGCGCGGGTGCCGGGTTGTTATTAGAACCTTTTATAAAGAGTTTGCTCTACCAGGTCAAGCCTTCCGACCCGAGCGCCTTCACCGTGCCGGCAACGATCATCATGGCGGCTACTCTGTTGGCTGCACTGCCAGCGGTGGTTCGCGCCATCCGCATCGATTCTGCGGCGCTGCTGCGGGCAGAATAGATACGGTCCACAGATTTCTTAGAAGTTCGGCGGGTTAGAAGCCAATTCACAAATTTTTTGCAGTTCGGCTGCACTCTCGTGCAAACGCCGCTCGAGTGACTGAATGAGCTGGTCGATAGGGCTAGTGCGTTGGTGTTGTTCTGGCTCAGGGAACTGGGTTTGGCTGCGTTGTGGCATATGGTTCTGCTGAGATAGTGCCGGGCAGCCACTTATTCCTCTCAGGGTTTTCTTGCGAGATCCTCTGACATGCTAGAAGCAGATCCCGCACATGCCCTCCGAATCAGAAGCGACCGACGCAGTTGAAGCAAATCGCACGCATACATCGCCAGCGCGCTGGATTATTTTGTCGCTGCTGGTGTCGATTACGATGATTAATTTCATCGACCGGCAAACGCTGTCAGTACTGGCGCCGAAGATTCGCGAGATATTGCACCTTTCGCACGAAGCGTATGGGCGGATTGTGGCGGCATTCCAGTTCGGCATGATGACAGGCGAGTTTCCGGTGGGGCGCTTGATGGATCGGTGGGGCGTCCGGCTGGGGTTGAGCGCGGCGGTTTTCTGGTGGTCGATTGCAACAGGATTGCACGCGTTTGCGCGCTCGGGGTTTCAGCTGGGAGCGCTGCGCTTCTGGATGGGCACGGGCGAATGCGGCAACTTTTCGGGCGGCGTGAAAACGGTGAATGAATGGTTCTCACAGAAAGAGCGTGCGCTGGCGATCGGGTTTTTCAATAGCGGCACCATGATCGGGTCGATTATCGCTCCGCCTCTAGTGGTGTTTCTGGCGCGGCGTTATGGGTATCAGTCAGCGTTTCTATTTCCGGCGGTACTCGGGGCGATTTGGGTGCCGATCTGGTGGAAACTGCATGCGCGGCACAGCAGGTCGGTCGAGCGGACGAATACGCCGACGGTGAGCGGCGCGGGATTGGGGGAACTGCTCCGGCGCCGGCAATCGTGGGCCATTATGGCGTGTCGATTTCTGGTGGGCCCAGTACTGCAGTTCTATTGGTATTGGATGCCAGACTATTTGTATACAGCGCGCGGGATGAGCCTGCGCGATATTGGCGCGTTCAGCTGGATTCCGTTTGTGATGGGCGATATCGGAAGCATCTCGGGCGGCTGGGCGGCAGCACAGCTACTGAAACATAGGTTCAGCTTGAATGCGGCGCGGCAGATCACGATGTATGGCGGAGCGATTTTGTGTTTGGGAAGCTTTGCGGTCTATTCGGCGCCTTCGGCGGGGGCGGCGCTGGCCGTGATCGGCATGGTCCTGTTCGGGCACACGTTTGTGTCGGCCAACATGTTCGCGGCAGTGCCGGATATGTTTCCGGATGAGCTGGTTGGTCGCGTGACCGGGTTGCATGGCGTCTGTGGAGGGCTTTCCGGGTTGCTGTTTCCTCTCTTGACAGGCTTCTTGGTAGATCACTTTTCTTATGCACCCGTGTTTGCCCTGGCGGCGGTGATGCCGATCGCGGGCGTGGCGGCATTATTTATTGTGAGCAAAGGGTTGAGACCGATTTGACATTCTAGAAATAGGCATGCATCTCTTCTGGTTCATTCCGACACAAGGCGACGGCCGCTATCTGGGGGCGGATATTCAGACGCGCCGGACCGATCATGATTATCTGAAGCAAATTGCCCAGGCGGTGGACCAGCTTGGCTTTGAAGCGGTGTTGTTGCCTACCGGCAATTCCTGTGAGGATGCCTGGGTAGTGGCTTCCACGCTTGTACCCGTAACCAAGCGACTGAAGTTCCTGGTGGCGGTGAGGCCGGGCGTGATGTCGCCGACGCTTTCGGCGCGTATGGCGGCGACGCTCGATCGATTTTCAAATGGGCGCGTTTTGATCAACGTCGTGACGGGCGGCGATCCCGAAGAAGCGAAAGGCGACGGCGTATTTTTGTCGCACGATCAGCGCTACGAAGTCACCGACGAGTTTCTAACGATCTGGCGCGAGGTGATGGCGGGCGAATCGACCAGCTTTCAAGGCAAGTATTTAAACGTGGAAGGGGCAAAGCTGATCTATCCGGCGCTACAAGAGCCATATCCACCGCTTTACCTGGGCGGATCTTCGGGAGCGGCCCTCGACATCGCGGCAAAACATGTCGACGTTTACTTGACTTGGGGCGAGCCGCCGGCGCTAGTTGCGGAGAAAATTGCCGGTGCGCGTAAACACGCCGCGGCAATCGGACGTACTTTACGTTTCGGCATCCGGCTGCATGTGATCGTGCGCGAGACAACTGACGAAGCGTGGGAAGCGGCGCAGCAGTTGATCCGGTACGTGGATGACGATACGATTGCGCGTTCACGGAAGTCGCTGGCGCGCTTCGATTCAGAGGGACAGAAGCGTATGGCAGCGCTGCAGACGGGCGACAAAACCAATCTGGAAATCAGCCCGAATTTGTGGGCAGGTGTCGGATTGGTGCGCGGCGGCGCTGGCACTGCGCTAGTGGGTGATCCGGAGACGGTGGCTAAGCGCATGCTGGAATACGCGGATTTAGGGATCGACACTTTTATCCTGTCGGGCTATCCGCATCTCGAGGAAGCGTATCGGGTAGCGGAGCTGCTATTCCCGCTGCTGCCGAAATCAGAGACCGAACCGGCGGAAACATTCGAGAATAAGCGGATTTCGCGGGCAATCGCAGGTAATGAGTTCCGCGTCGAGAAGTAAGACCAAGCTTTAGAACAGGAGCTTGAGGGCGAATTGCAGGACGCGCGGATCATTGGCTGCGGTGATCTGTCCGTAGGTTCCGGAGGAAATGGTCGAGGTAGGATTTTGGAAGTTCGCCCGGTTCTCGATGTTGAACGCTTCAGCGCGGAATTGCAGGCGCAGGCGTTCGGTCAGTAAAAAATTCTTGAAGAGTGAGGCGTCGACATCGCCAAAGGCGGGACCGCGCAGAGTGTTGCGGCCGATACTTCCAAAGGTGCCAATGGTAGCCGGCACAAAGGCAGCGGTGTTGAAATATTCGGTGACCTGGCTGGCTCCGGC
>DATAYL010000258.1:0-3696 GCA_036272575.1 Bryobacteraceae bacterium
ACAACTTCCGAAAACCCGTCTCAAGCAGCGGCAAGAAGTCATTCAGAGTGGAGTGCAGTGATTGGATCGAGGCGCATGGCGCGCAGCGCTGGAATATAGCTGGCAGCGAGTGCGACACCGGTAAGTACAAGGGTGACGCCAGCGAAGGTGGGCAGATCGGTAGGCGACACGCCGTAGAGCAGTCCGGTCATGAGGTGAGAGACGAGGAGCGCACCGGCCACACCCAGTCCGGCGCCAGCGGCGGCCAAACCGAGTCCCCGGCTCAGGACCATCTTGAGGATATTGCCTCTTTGAGCTCCCAGCGCGAGGCGAATGGCGATCTCCCGTCTTTGTTCATTCACAACATAGGAAATAGTCCCGTAGATTCCGAGCCCGGCCAACAGCAAGGCAGTGGCCGCAAAAAGCGCCACCATTTCCATCGAGAATCGCCTGACGGAGAGCGAGGTGGAGAGCACGTCATCCAAGGTCTCCGCATGGAAGACGGGAAGTTCCGGATCGATGGACTGGATCCGCTCGCGCGCTTGTGCGGAGATGGCGCTGGGATCGAGTTGTCCGCGAAGAAAGATGATTAGATCTTTGGCGGGGCGCTGGTACACACTGCGGTATATCTGCGGAGTTGCCAAGTCCGCCAAGGATTCCGTGCGGGCATCCGCAATTACGCCGACGATCGTGGTCCAGGCTGGCTTGGCAGAGCTCAATGGCTGGCGGGAATCTAAGTGCAAACGGACGCGTTTGCCAAGCGGATCCTGGTTTGGCCAGTAGGTACGAGCCGCGGCCTGATTGATGACTGCAACCTGGGGAGTATCCTCAAGGTCCTGGTCGCTGAAAAGGCGTCCGCGCTCGAGCGGCATGCCCAACAGGTGGAAGTATTCGGGCGAAACGATGGAACCATCGATCACAGGAGCCTGATTGTCCATCGTCTCGATGCCTTCGCGGATCAATGGCAACTGGCTGGGATGGCTGTGGCCCAGGGGAAGAGCGGCCACGTCGCCGATGCCCGCTTCTTCTACGCCCGGCAAAGTTCGGCTGCGGCGAAGAATCTCGCGCAGCAAGACCGATTCCTGGGTGGCGGTTCGGTAGATATCCGCACTGGGATCGTTGGGCCCCGGCAGCCAGGTTTGAATGGCCATGACGCGGTCAGGATTGAAACCGGGCTGCACCTTGAACAAGTCCCAGAAACTGCGCAGTAGAAGGCCGGCGGCAACCATGAGCACGAGGGAGAGTGCCAATTCACTGATGACCAAAATCTGGCGGACGCGCGAGCGTCCAAGTGAGCCGCTGGAACCACGTCCCTCCTGCCTGAGCGTACCGATCAAATCGACACCGCCGGTAATCCAGGCCGGAGCAAGCCCGAAGATCGTTCCAGCCGCGACGGAGACGACGAGCGCGAACACCAGCACCCCCCAGCTGATCGATATGTCGTTCAAGTGCGGGAGGCTCTCCGGAACAAGCCGCAGCAGGATATGCTGGGTGCAGAAAAGAACGGCAACACCAGCGATTCCGCCAAGCAGGAACAGCAGCAAACTCTCAGTCAAAAACTGGCGGATGAGCCGCGTCCTCTGTGCTCCCAGAGCCTGGCGAACCGCGATCTCACGACTTCGCACACTGGCCCTGGCGAGCAGGAGATTGGCGACGTTGACGCAACTGATAAGAAGGACAAATCCTACCGCGCTGAACAGCAGAATGAGAGATTGGCGAATGCTGCCGACCACGCTCTCGCTGAGTGGACTCAGGCGCACGGTCCATGCGGCCTGTGCCGGATACTCCGCCGGATATTGCTTTTTCAGCGATTCAACCAGCGCGTCGAGGTGCTCCTGCGCGGCCGCAATCGAGAGACCGGGCTTCAGTCGCCCAACCACGCGACCCTGAATACGTGAACTACGCAGCGGGGGCGGAAACGGCAGACCGGCCATGCCAGCCGCCAACCACGTTTCCGTTTTCCGTTCCTCGCTGGTTGAGTCCAGATCGCGAAAACCGCGCGGCATCACGCCCACGACGTGATACACGTCGTTGTCGAGTCGCAGAGCTTTGCCGACAATGTGCGGGTCAGCTCCGAATTCCCTCCTCCACAGCTCGTCGCTGATCACGGCCTCTAAGTTGAAGCCAGGAGTAGCATCGTGGGGATCAAATGTGCGGCCCAACTGCGCGTCTACACCGAAGACCGCGAAGTAGTTCGGCGTGACATGCTTGTAGCTGAGACGCTCGGGCTGCGCACTGCCGGTGAGGTTCACATCTGCACCGGTGCCGGAAACCGACACCGACTGGAATATCCCGGAACTCTCGAGGTCTCTCCACTCAGGGACAGAGATCCCGATGTTGTGTGCGCCCACGCCGGAAAGATCGTCCTGGATACGCACAAGCTCTGCTGGGTTTGGATACGGCAAAGGGTGCAGCAGGGTGGCATCGATCACGCTATAGATCGCGGTGGTGGCTCCAATACCCAGCGCGATTGTGGCGATCGAAACAAACGCAAATCCTGGGGACCTTCCCAACATCCTGACCGCGTACTTCAGGTCGAATAGCAGATTCTCGATCAGGGGCAGACTCTGCTCGGCGTGATGGTCTTCCCGTATCGCTTCGGCCGCACCGAGCTTGAGTACGGCCTGCCGGCGAGCCTCCGCTGATGACATTCCGGCACGTAGATTCTCCTCGGTCTGGAACGCGAGATGTTCGGCGATCTCCTCCTGCAGACGTTGGTCAGCGCTCCGCCGGGTTACGAAATTTGAGAGACGTGTCAGGAAGCGTCGCAGGAATCTCACACTAGATCCTCCGCTTTAACTTTGAAAAAGCGCTCGATGATGGCCGCGGTTTGCTCCCATTCGCGGGTCTCAGCCTTGAGTTGCTTACGGCCGGCCTCGGTGAGTCGATAGAAACGTGCACGGCGTTTGTTTTCCGATGCGCCCCACTCGGAGGCAATCGAGCGTTCATGTTCGAGCTTGAGCAACAAGGGATAGAGCGTGCCCTGGTTGACAGCCAGAAGGTCTCCGCTGATCTGCTCGATCCGCCGGGCGATTCCCCAGCCGTGCTGCGGCCCCAGGACATCGAGTGTCCTGAGCACCATCAGCGCGAGCGTTCCTTGCAAGACGTCGGGCTTTTCTTTCATGGCCATTCGACCTTTAGGTTTCCAACAGGAATAATGGCACGACTCCTTTTGGAAAGCAACAGGACCCTTTAAAGCTTTCTCTCGACGCGCCCGGACACTGCTTCGGGCCTTCTCCGCCGCCCCGCGGGCTGCGCGTGTTCTGCTTGCCATGCGCGGCTCGGGCGCTGTTCCTCTGCGTGATATCGAATAGGAAGGGGGCGAGCTATCGACTTGGTTGCGCACGTCACAATCAGGATGGTTGGAGGCATATCGGGGAGATTCGTACTTCCAAAGAACTCATCATGGCGTAGCTCGGGTGTATTAAACATCGCATTTTATCTGTCCCAATATCTGCCATTTAGCGACGAGCTGCACAGCTTATGGTGCGTTGACCGATTGACGAGCACCCTAGCGGTGAGGCGAATATAAGGCGAAAGCATCGCTATGCAGTCCGCCTCCGCAATCCGCCGCCAAATTGAAACCGCACTCGCGCACCGCATTCCCTCGGCGCTAACACCAGCGCAGCAAGTTATTCGGCTCGTTTCCCCGACGGGTGTTGCGTCAGTAGATGAGTTGCTCACTGGCGGTCTGCCTGTCGGGGCAGTTACGGAGAT
>DATAYL010000259.1:0-20957 GCA_036272575.1 Bryobacteraceae bacterium
CAGCACCCGCAAATAGAAACTACCGGCCTGCACTTGGGGTAACTCATCCAGCGCCTTCGTCGCCTCTAGAATTTTCTTTGCCGGGGCGCCATACCGCAGGTTGGACAAAGTAGGCGGCAGCGATGCGCTCACCTCACCCGCCACAACGTCACCCTTGGCGTTGGTCGCAAAATACCGCCACGCTACCAGCTTCCCAACCTGATTCAGATCAGGCTGCTTTGCTGCGTCTTGCGTGCTGAGCAAATAGATCGGCTGCGCCTGAGCTTCAACTTCAAGCCCGGCCGACACCCGTCCCAACCGCACCAGATGGGCCAGCCCTCTTTCAAACTCGCGTTTGCGCTCTGTGGACGAACTCGTCGGAATAATCGGCATAAATTTTCTCCTCTATGGCTGCCCAATCAAATATGTATCGCTCCACGAACCAGCTTCCAGGTAGGCGGAAACAAACTGATCATAGGGTACTGTCGAGTCCTCGTAGTAGGGATCCGACACATCGACCCACTTCTCCCCCGAGGCCTCAATCGCATACCCGCTAATGATTACAAAATGACCCGCATTTGGGTCTTCGCCGTACCATTGAATACGCACGCCTACCGGCCGGCCGGCGTCAATCTCCGCCTGGACAGCCGCGAACTTCAAAACCTTCCCAGGCCGTATTTGGTTATTCAAAGTAGCGGGCAGAATCGAGTTCACCGCAGTTAATGCGACGTCGAGCGCGCCGAACTGGTCGCACGCTGCCTCACCCGAACAGCAGTTAGCGATTCCGGTAACTGTCTGCGCCACCTGGCACTGCTGCAATTGCTTCGTCGATTCGTAGTAAAGACCAACCGTCGTTGCCACCGCAGCCCAGCACCAGTTCAGTTCTTTTTGGGTTTCGATAGTAAACTTACTCATGGGTTTCCTCCGGGTCATCCGGCCGACATAGCATGATGAATGGGCCGATGATCGTGATGGGACCACCGCTATCCGCGATTTGGCCACCACCGGGAGGGCGATTACTCTGGCCACCTCCAACAGGACGATTGCTCTGGCCCCCGCCTGTGGCGGCCGTACCAGCTGCGGCGGCCGTGCTGTCCTGGAAGTTAGCTCCCAACGAATTCTGTACCACCGGTGCATTCGGCTTCACGGGTGCCGCTGTATCACCCGTCTTAATCGACTCCGTAATAGCGAAGCCGTCCTTTTGAAGTTTGATCGTATATTCGATCTGCATTCTGCGCTTTACCTCCTGGAATTCGCCATTAAACTTAGAAAGCGAGGATCACGTTGTAGGTCCGCCATCTCGGGCCACCGGCCCAGGTCTGCCACAACACCCGCCGGAGCGGTTGCCAAAATCGACAATGTGTCGTTTCGGCGGCCTAACGCCTCGTAGGTCACCGCCGCTATCCACAGTACCTCCGCATCATTCGAAGCCTCTCGCAATGCTTGGGCCAATTCGGATGCTGCCCGTCGCTGCTCGTTCTGCCTGGCGCACAAATTCGCCACCCGGGCTCTTATCAAAGCGTCGCGCGGATTGCTGGCCAGTTCCGTTTCGGCCAGCTCCAAAGCGCGGCGGAAGGAGCGTGCACAATCAGCGGGAAGACCGAGCCTGCCATAAGCAATCCCCAGATTCATCCACAGCAGATACTGCCCGTCATCCAAACGCAGCGCGAGGAGAATATTCGAAAGTGCTTCTTGATATTTGCCTTCGTAGATTAGAAGAACACCCAAGGCGTCCAGGGCGATTGGCGTTTCCGCGGAACGAAGACACCCGCGGATCTCTTTTTCGGCCAAAGTAAATTGGCCGGCATCTTGATAGGCCTCGGTCAGTTCGTAGCGTAGTCCCGGGTCGCCTGGTCCCAGCTTGATCGCCTTGCGAAACTGCACGATCGCCTCGTCATAGCGAGCCCGTTGAAAAAAATAGCGCCCCAGATCCCGAGAATTCCGGTATTCCTGTGGATCAATCGCCAGCGCTTTTTTGAACGCGGTTAACGCCTCCTCATTCTGCCCGTTATATTGGTAGGTCTCGCCGAGCCTACGGTAGGCGTCTCCATTGCCCGGATCTAGCTCAATTGCCCGCAAGTACTCGCTCGTCGCCTGCGCATAGAATCCCCCGTACGACTTCAACAGTCCCGCAATCCGGTGAACCTCCGGTAGATCGGGATTTCGCACTTGCGCCTGCAATACCGCGTCGGCAGCACGCGTTACCCATACTTTGTTTTGCGTCACGGCATACTCGAACCAATCCGTCTCGGCCAAACCCGCCAACGGCAACGCCGAGCTTGTATCCTCCTTCCCCGCTCGTCGAAATCGATCGAGCGCCTGATCGAGCGTAGTGCCTCGCCGCACGGCTGCCAATCCCGCCCGATAATCCTCCCGCGCCCTGTCATTCACTTGCGCTCCGCTCGTCGGTGGTGGCAAATGCAGCGTCTCCGTCACCACGCCCGCCAAAGCCGCCGGCGCATAACCCATCTCGTCGGACTTGTACTCCGCCTCCCACTCCCGCGCATCCACGCCTGACCGCAAATCGGTCACATAAGCATGAACCTTGATTGCCGTGCCCTCGCGTTCCAGGACCGCCCGCAGCGCATGGCTCGCCCCGAGCAGCACGCGCGCCTCCTCCGGTGTATTCACCCGATTGCGAATACCCTTATCCAAAGGAATAAAGCGGAAGCGCGTATGCGGCGTGCCTTTCAATCGCGCTAACTCGGTGGCTGTGTTGTGTAGCAGCCTTTCAGAGAAAGACGCGCTGTCCTGCGTAGCGGTAAACGGCAGCAACGCCAGCCTCACGGTTTCCGCAGGCGCAGTCGCGCGCTGGTAGGTAATCACCCCGGATGCTGCTGCCACCAAGGCGGCCGCCGCTGCCAGCCGCAAACGCTTCAGCTTTTGCGACGGTCCAAGAGCCACAGCCACTTCCGCCGCATTTCCATATCTCCGCGCCGGTTCCGGATCCAGGCAGCGCGCAATAAGACGGCTCCATTTTCCCCGCCCTGGGGGAGGTTTCAAAGACAGCCGCTCACCAAGCGCCAGCGTCGAGGAAGCCCGTCCTAAACGTCCTGGAAGCCGGCCCGAGCGAATCTCCCATAACAAAACACCGAGCGCGTATACATCCGACGCAATCGACGGCTTTTCGCCTTTCCACAGCTCGGGCGCCATATAGGCCGGCGTGCCTCCCACGAGTGCAGCCGAAGAATCTCCTTTGCGCGCCAGACCGAAATCCGTGATCACCGCCCGCATCATGCCCTGCGAATCGCTCGCGAGAATGACATTATTCGATTTCAAGTCGCCGTGTACCAAATGATTGCGGTGCGCTTCTGCGAGCCCCGAACAGAGCTGCTGCGCGATGATTCCCGCCTCATGGTGTCCTAACGGCGTACGCAGCAGCCGGTCAGCCAGTGTCTCCCCGTCAAGGAATTCCATGCTGATGAAATCCACTTCTCCGTCGGGCGTCGAAGCCGTGTGAATCTCGAAAATCTTGCACACGTTGGGATGGCTGATCTCGCGTGCATTTCGCGCCTCCGGCGGCAGTTGCTTGCCAAACCCGGCTTGGGCGCATTTGAGCGCTACTCGCCGGTCGAGCTTCTCATCGTGCGCCTCCCACACGATTCCCATGCCGCCGCGCGCCACTTCGCGCACCACGCGAAAACGGTTGATCAACATTTGTCCCGCCTTGAAGGCAGGTTGCACATCCACCGCCGGGCGCAATGGATCCACCAGAAAGCCTTGCATGCGCTTTTCCCAGATCACGTAGCTCCACGCTTCGGCGAATAACTGCTCGTCCAAACCGCAAAGCTCACGCAGATAAGCTTCGCGCTCGTCCTCCGGACGGGCCAGCGCTTCCTCTACCAGCGTCAACGCACGATCGTTACTTCGGGACCTGTTCCCCATGATCCGGCTCCATTCGGCTAAACAGCCAGCGCCGCGCATCATGCCACATGCGTTGCATGGTGCGCAGCGTCACTCCGAGCACGTGGGCTGCCTCTTCGTCGTTCAGACCAAGAAAAAACTTGAGCTCCACTACCGTGCACCATTGCGCATTCGTCTCCTCGAGTTCATCCAAGAGCTTGCCCACGGTGATGCCGAGGTCTACTTTCGCGCTAGGCCCTGGAATTAGCTGCTCCAGGTTCGTCAGCCTGACCAGTTCGGCATCCGGGCGCCGGCGTGCGAGATCGATCAAATAGCGCCGCATCGCTCTACCGGCTATAGCGAAAAAATGCTGTCGAGACTGCCAATCGCGGTTTTTCGCGGAAACTAAACGGATATATATCTGGTCCACGAGCTCAGTCGTTTGCAGCGGACCGCCCTTGCGCTCGCCCTTTATGCGGAAGTGCGCCAGTCGCCGCAAGTCGCCGTGCACCAGCTCGAAAAGCTGGTTCTCTGCACTCGGGCTTCCTTCTCCCCATGCACGCAGGAGCTGCGTGATGTCGCCGGCTTCATCTAGCATGTGCGCCGCTTAGTGGGAATCAACTATAGCACGTTTGCCAGTACAAATCCGCGGTCTGGTTGGCGGGGTATTTCCGCCGTCAGCGCTCTCTCCAGTGAGGGATTTCACCATCCCTCCGGAGGAACCCATGAAACTCTCTCTCTTTTCGGCTGCATTCGCAGCGGCCATGCTCTGCTCTACCGGTTCTGCGCAAACGACTATCGCCAGCGCCAATATCCCGTTCGCTTTTCAAGTCGGCGACACGACCCTACCGGCGGGCAATTACATGGTGCAAGACTCCCAGAGCTTCCTTAGAGTCTTTCAACCTGATGGCAGCAACAGCGTCTTCCATCTCACCATTTACGCGACTCGTCCTCACCAGACGCCGGACGCCCGAATGGTGTTCAAACGGTATGGCAACACTTACTATCTGACGAGCGTCTGGAACGCTGGTTCGACCGAAGGCCGTAGCCTGGTACCGGGCAAGCGCGAGAGAGCCCTCGCAAAGCGGTACCAGACCTTTGCAATGGCGGACGTCAGATTGCTACCGAAAACACCCTAAAAGAGGCCGGCCCGCGATCAGCTATCGGCTGGACACTGATGGCTGATCGCTCCAAGTCGAATAACAGAGAGGTCGCGGTTCTCCCGAGTAGCGGCGACCAGCATCCCAGCCGCTCTTCACCTCGAAGCGCAAATGTCTTTCGATTCTTATACGCGCCCGTTTGGCGAATCGGCGTGGTCTAGAATCATGCAAGCGCCGATTTCGAGATGACAGAAGAGACGGCAGGCCAATGCCGTTGAAAAGATTGCCACCCCGGCATGATGACAGCGAAAGTGCTAGGGATTAGCACTACGTCTTCGGATCAGCCTTCCACGAACTGGCGCAGACGGTCAAGCGCGTTGTCCCATTGCTGCGAGATGAGCTTGAGAAACCAGCGAGCCTCGTCCAGGCGCTGTCGATCCAGTTGCCAAACGCTCTCCCGCCCGTTCCGCTCATTGCGTAGCAGGCCCGCTTCCTCCATAACGCGAAGGTGCTTGGTGATGGCCTGGCGGCTAATGGCGGACCCGGCGGATAGTCTCGTGATGGACAAAGGTCCGTTTCTACACAGGCGGGATACGAGGCGTAAACGGGTCTTGTCTCCCAAAGCCGCGAAAAGAAGAGCGGAGCCCTTCGGTTCGGCTATAGCGTTGGGTCTACGGCGCATGCAACAGGTGCTTCTCGAGCAGGTTTATCACAATGCTCCAGCCTTCCTCGTTGGCGGTGAACGCCTTGGCTCGACGATCCAGCGGAACTTGATCAAAACCAGACTCGGTCACAGTCAGCATAACTCCCTCCGCCACCTCCTCGAGCGTGAAAACAACAAGTGTGGTGGGCTCGTTCGAGTAGTCACGGCCGGCCTCAACTGCATACGGATGCCAGCGAAATGAGAATAGACGCTCGGGCTGCATCTGCTCAATAGTGATGGTAAACGGAGTGCCTTCATACTTTTTCTGAGCAGTGGCGACCGCGGCATCGGTCTTTGTAGGGGCGCTAACGCCGCACACACGCGTGTCCGCCAAAAATGGGCCTTCGAATTTTACTCCGAACCAGCTACCGAACTCCGCGGAATCGGACAGCGCCCGCCAAACTCGTTGCCGCGATGCCCGAAGCAAAATTTTTCTTTCAATGCGGTCTGAGCCCATGCGCAACCTCCTGATTGCATGTTACACGCGTTGAGCTGGAAGCGCAACTAAAAGGTTGCGTTAAGACGGCCGCCACCGGCTGGACCGAATGATTACTGATAGTGCAGTGCTTTAGAAACGTTCAGCCGCAACACCTGCCTGGCCGGAATCAGCGCTGCTGCGGCGGTAACCATCATTAGAATGACAATCGCGGCGCCGTAACTCGCCGGGTCTAGATTGCTGATACCGTAAAGAGTCTTCCGCAACACTTGCGAGACGGCCGCGGTACCCCCCGATCCAGCGACCAGACCCAGAATCAGCGGCCAGCAAAATTGCCGGAGCATAGCAGCTAAAAGCTGCGCGTGTCTTGCTCCGAGCGCAATCCGGATCGCCATTTCTTTCGTGTACTGCGAAACTGCGTAAGCGACCAGACCGACAATGCCGATACCAGCGATCGAGATCGCCACTAGCCCCAGCACACTGACGGCGAGCGCGACATGTTCTAGATCGCGGGCCGTTTCGCGAAAGCCGGACTTGAGCAGCCAGATAGACGGAAACAGTTTCGGATCGAGACTACGGGAGATCGATTTAATTTCTGATACAAATCCGTCCGGCGCTCCTGCGGTCTTAACGAGCAGGGTCATGGCGGGCAGATCTTCCGGTTTTGCCGCCCAATACACTTCCACGGCGTCCCCGTCATTCATGGATTTCACCCGCGCATTGCTCACCACACCAACGATCCTGTCCTTGCTGGCGCTATCGCGCCATAGCGGCTTACCGATCGGATCCTGGCTTGGCCATTGCTTCTTCGCGAGAGACTCGCTCACGACCACGGCGTTGGCTTCTCTGGGAAAGAGTGTTCGTCCTCGCAGCAAGCGTATACGCATGGTTTCAAAGAAGCCGGCATCGACCCAATTCGGATAAATATTTATCGAACGACCGTCCATCTCGGTGGTTATGTAGCTAGTGAGGCCATGTCCGAGCAGAGGTATTTTCGAAACCGCGACGGCGGCAACACCCGGTATCGCCCGTAGACGGCGCTGCAACGACTGCAAGTACGCTTGCGCCGCAGCCGGAGTGTAACCGTGACTGTCGAGCCCCGGACTGATTCCAACCACTTGCTCGTAGCCGAAACCTGGATCGGAATAGAGAACATGCTCCGCGGCGCGCACGAGCAGCGCGGCCACGATCAGCAATACGCAACTCGCCGCCAGCTGCGCGCCAACTAACATCTGCCGCGCAAGCGTCTTTCGCTGGCGTTGTCTGGCAAGTTGCAGAGCCGGTGTCAGCCCAAAGAAAATCGCCGCGGCAAACGCGGCCGCGAAAGCAAATAGCAGCACTCGCCAGTCGGGAGCGGCACTCAACCACCCGGGAGCAGCAATGGCCACGAGAGTAATGCGTAGCGCCGCGCAGCTCAACCCGAGACCGGCCGCCGAACCGAGGAGCGCGAGCAAAAGACTCTCCGTGAACAGCTGCCGGAAAACACGTCGACGGCTCGCTCCAATTGCCAGACGAATTGTGATTTCACGTTCCCTGGTCACGCCACGGGCAAGCATGAGACCGCCCAGGTTGGCGCAGGCCACGGTCAGGATCAGAAACACTAGCGCGGCGACCATGGCCGCAACCTGGTACATCTGAGGCTCCAAAACCTTGAGATGGCCGCCCGGATCGACTCGAATGTACTCTTTGTCCCAAATCGCGGTGGGATAAATTTTACGCAACTGATTGGTGAGAGAAAGAAGCTCCTGCTCGGCCGTCTTCCGCGTGGCGCCGGGAGCTAATCGGCCCCACACGCGAACGCTCCCGGCGGAGCTATCAGTCAACGCTTTGCTGCCCTCTACAAAGTAAGCTTGCTGGAGGAGCGGCAGCCAGATGTCCGAATGCTGCCCCTCCAGGCTGGCAAACTCATAAGGAGTCACGCCAATCACGGTTGCAGATTTCTTGTTGAGGTGAATTACTTTTCCGATAACAGAAGGATCTCCTCCAAACCGTCTCTGCCAAAACCCGTAACTCAGCACGACAACCGGAGACGCCCCGGCGGCATCCTCGCGCGCAGGCTGGAACAATCTTCCGACACGCGCGAGGGTTCCCAACTGGGAAAAATAATTTCCGGTGACGAAGTTGACACTGACCGGTTGAGTGTCATCTTCGAGCTCGATTGGTGGGGCGCCCATGGTAGCCATTACCGCTTGTAGCGTTTTCGCGTGCTCTCGATAGAACACAACTGTCGGATACGGCATCTCGCTCGTGATGATTTCAGGAGAGCGGCGCTGCAACCGCACTATCGAATCCGGATCGCGCACTGGCAGCGGCTTGAGCGCCATAAAGTTGAACAGGCTAAACGCAGTTACGTTTACGCCGATACCAACCGCCAATACCGCCGCCGCAGTGATTGTGAATCCCGGCGACCGCCAGAGAATGCGCGCCCCATAACGCAGGTCCTGCGCCACACGATCGATCCAGGTCCAGCCCCACGCCTCGCGCGCGTCTTCCCGAAGCCGCAAGAGATTGCCAAGATTTGTACGGCCCTTGCGTGCCGCCATCTCGCGATGAAATTCGAGGTCGTTCTCGAGTTCACGGTCACGGCGGCTGCGGTTCAGCAGGTAGCAAAGGCGGCGGAATAACTCCTGCATTGGTGATCTCCTTCAGGCCGTGCGCAAGACATTCTGGATCGCCTGCGTCAGGCGATCATAGTCGGAGAGCTCCGTCTTGAGTTGCCGATGACCCTCCCGCGTCAAACGGTAAAAGCGCACCTTTCGATTCGTTTCCGAAATACCCCACTCCGCCGTCACCCAGCCCTTCAACAAAATTTTCTGCAGCGTCGGATAGAGCAAACCTTCTTCCACCGCCAGCACTTCGCTCGAAAGCACATGAATTCGTTGGGCAATGGCATAACCGTGCAGTGAGCCGGTTTGCAATACGCGGAGAATCAGCATAGGAAGGGCACCCGAGGGCGTGATGGAATCAGGCATGATCGTTATAGGCATAATACTCTTATGCCTTCGGTGAATCAAGAACAAATCAGTTCCATGGAGCCTCGGCCCTGTCCATGTCTTCTCGCGCGGGAATGCCGTACAATCTAGCAACAGACTTCTTGCGCTGAGTTGCAGCACTTCCCCCACGTAGCGGGCCGCGGCGGCGTTTTCTGAAGTCTTCTGGGGGGAACATTCATGAATAACCTGTCTCGCGTTTCCTGTAGCGGCGCCCTGATTTTTTGGCTTACTGCGGCCACTCTCAACGCTCAGGACGTTACCGGCAAGATCAGTGGCGTCGTTAGCGATCCATCGGGTTCTGCCATTCCAAACGCGAAGGTATCTGCCATCAACACTGGTACGAAAACCAGCAAGTCCGCCAGTACAGACGCCAACGGCTTTTACCAGATCGTGCAATTGCCCCCAGGCGACTACCGGGTGTCGGCGCAGGCCCCAGGTTTCAGCAGCGTAGTCTCCAACGGGCAAAATGCTCTCGATATCAATCAAACTTTGCGTGTCGATTTGAAATTGGAAGTTGGAACTGTCAGCAGCACCGTCGAGGTCACCGCGGAAGCAAATAACGTCGAGACGCAGAACTCCACTGTGGGAGGCACCGTTACCGGCCGCGCCGTCTACGAATTACCGTTAAATGGTCGCAACGCCCTGGATCTGATGGCTACGCAACCAGGCGTCACTCCGCACAACCCGGACGACACCAGCGGCGGCGCCGGATACAGTATTGGGGGCGGCCGCACCGATTCCGTCACGTTCCTCCTTGATGGCGGCAACAATAACAACCTCCTCAATAATTCCTATGTCGCCAACCCCAACCCCGATGCCATTCAGGAGTTTCGTGTTCTCGAGAGTAATTACAGCGCGGAATATGGTCGGAACGCCGGCGGAGTGGTCAGTGTGGTTACTAAGAGCGGGACTAACTCGCTCCATGGCACAGCCTACGACTACCTGCGTAACACGGATTTGAATGCCAATGATTTTTTTAGCAACGAACTCGGCGCCCCTCGCAACGTTCTCAAACGCAATCAGTTCGGCGGTACCATCGGCGGCCCCATCATCATCCCCAAGGTGGTGAATGGCCGTGACAAACTATTCTTCTTTTTCGCCTATCAGGGACAACGGCAGAGTTCTATCGCGCAGCAAGGCAATGTACCGGCTTACACCCCGCTGGAGGCGGCGGGAAATTTCTCGCAGGCCGCAAGCGGTGGGCCCGATCCTGCCGTCGCCAGCTTTCTGCAATCCCATCCGTACTTTCAACCGAATCCCACACTTGCTTCGCAAGCGATCATCTCGCCCACCAGCATCGATCCGGTGGCGCTTAATTACTTGAAGAACAACTTACTTCCGATCAGTCCCAGCGGTGTGCTATTTGCCGAGGGCAACGCCAAGGATAACATCGGCGAGTATTTAGGCCGGTTCGATTACAACCTGAGCAACCGCGACACCATCGCGGGCACCTTCGACGCCCACAACGAAACCCAATTACTTCCTTTCAGTTTTACCGGTCCGTCAGCAGGTTCCAACGTCCCCGGTTACCCGTCCAACACGTCGATCGCCAGTTATTTCGGAAACGTAGCCTGGAATCACACGTTCACGCCCGCCTTGCTGAACGAGCTTCGAGTCACGGCGCAACGCTTCAACAACTTAATGTATGCTCCTGCCATCACTCTGCCGACACCGGCCGCGCTTGGCATTGGCATCACGCCGGATCAACCGACCGGCCCTACCTTATTGAATTTCGCCAGCGGGACCGTCATAGCCGGCCCGAGTCCCAATGGTCCGACCAGCGAAATCAACAACACATACGCGTTTTACGACAATCTTTCATGGACCCGAGGCAGCCACGACCTGAAAGGGGGCTTCTATTTCTCGCCGTACCAGAACAACACCGTCTATGACTACTACGTCAATGGACAGTTCTCATTTTACGGGCCTAGCACAGCCGTGGGTTCAGGAACTGCCTTTGCCGATTTTCTCATGGGTTTGCCGGACGAATACACTCAGTTTCCAAAGGCTCCGTCGAATGTCCGGTCTGACTCCTACGCCGGTTATTTCCAGGATCAATGGCACGTAACTAAGCGACTTACTCTCAATTTAGGGATCCGTTACGAGTACGCACAACCGAAGTACGATACGCAAGGCCGTACTTACTCGTTCATTCCTGGGCTGCAGTCTACCCGTTTCCCGGGCGCGCCCACCGGTGAAGTATTTCCAGGTGACGCCGGTGCACCAAGCGGCTCGAATTTCCCAGACAAGAATGATTGGGCGCCTCGCTTTGGCTTTGCATGGGATGTATTGGGTAACGGTAAAACCAGCATTCGCGGCGGGTTTGGTGTCTTCTACGACATCTTGAAGGCCGAAGACAATCTTCAGTTCAACGGCCAAGTGCCCTTTTTCGCCTATACTGATTTTAACTTTCCCGCGATTAGCACTACCGCAACAACTGCGCCTGGCTACTTGTCCCAGCCTTTCGCCAGCACCGGCGTCATTAATCCGTTCCCTTCCAAGCCGCCCAGCAAAGATTTGAATTTTGCAAATGCCGGCTACTTACCGGTCGGCGGAGGCGGTGTCTATTTCGTCGATCCTAACTTACGCACACCTTACGTTTATCAGTACAACTTATCCGTTCAGCAGCAGCTGGCAAATGGGTTAGTTCTGGAAGCCGGTTACATCGGCGCCGATTCGCATAAGCTCACCGAGTTGGTCGACGTGAACCCCTACATACCGGGTGCTAGCAATCGTATTTACGATCCGGGAGATCCCACAAACGGAACCTTCAGTTATCTCGACGAATTTCAGAATGTAGGTACGAGCAATTACAACGCTTTGCAGACCAGCTTGACCAAGCGCGTCTCGAACAATCCCTTCTTTGGCAACACATTCTTCACGCTGTCCTACACCTGGTCGCATGAGATTGATAACGGTTCTGGTTTCCGCCAGACGCGCAGTCTGCAGGTGCCTTATTTTGATGAGAACGCTTTCCGCGCGTCGGGTGATTTCGACGTACGCAACGCGCTCACCTTCTCTGGCGGCTGGGATTTGCCGTTTGACCGCCTCTGGGAGCGTGGCCCGAAGCTTCTGACGAAAGGCTGGAGCCTGTATCCGATCGTGACCTGGCACACCGGATTTCCGCTCGATGTGTTCGCCGGCCTCACCACGAGCAATACCGACCCAGGGCCGGCGGGCGATGGACAAGCGGCTCTGGTCCGAGCCGATCTGGTCGGCAATAACGTAGCGACCTTGAACGCCAAGAATTATCAAACCATAAACGGCCAAGGCGGGAACTATTACTTCAACCCCGGTAACTTCTCGAATGCCAGAGCAAACGCACTCGATGCCGCCTCTCAAGTTAACCCCGCTGCGCTGATCGGCCAGTTTACGGAAGGATCGTTTCCGCGCAATGGACTGCGCGGGCCAGGGCTCATCAATACCGATTTGTCACTATCAAAACACCTTCTCTTTTTTCGGGAGAAGATCGACACCGAAATCCGCGCCGACGCTTTCAATATTTTCAACCATACAAACTTTGCGAATCCGAGCACAGATATAACATCATCGACCTTTGGAACGATTTCTTCCGTTGCCGGCGCGCAGTCTCCGACGAATCCGGAGGGACCGCGCATCATTCAAGTGGCTTTGCATTTGCGGTTTTGAACCGGCTTAGCGCGCCGAAAGAAAGGTGCGCCAAACGGTGTCCACTGCGGCATGTGTCAGAGCAGAGGTAAACACGAGTCCGCTCCGGCGGTAGGCTGAGCCGTAAAACCATCCAGCCACAGTTGCTAGCAGTACATAGCGCCAGTTGGGAAATGGCGCATGCAAGATGTGGAACAAACCGAAGAGACAAGCTACAATCGCTTGGCTTACTGCCCAGTTTCGCGAGTGGCTCGTAAGCAGCGACTGTAGAAATCCGCGGAAGAATAGCTCCTCCAGGACAGCCACAAACAGGAAGATCTGCAAGTAGTCCAGACCGAACGGAATCACGCCATGCCACTGTGGGTGCCAGCGCGTGAAGTGGAGCGCCAAGCTTACAGGCACCCCAATGAGCGCGAAATAGACGAAGTTCAAGCCGGCATGCCTGAGCACATGCCAGGACAGCGCGAACCGATAGCCGAGACGGGGCACCGGACGGAGAAATGTCCAGCACCAGGCAGCCACGGCAATGAGGAACAGGCGGTTCATGAAGTCGAGATTTTCCGGCACGTTCCAAATGTTCTTGAGCCGCCCCGAGAGGACAACGACGAGCAGCCAACTTGCGATAAGGATGTCTTGCCACGAGAGGCGTTCCAGATCCGTGACCGGAAACAGCCGGTAGAGCCCCAGTGGCAAAATCGCAATCGCGAACAGCTTCGCGATTGCCAGTGCGCGGAAGTCGCCGGTCCCAGCCGCGTAGAAGCAGTACGGCGCGAGCCAAAGCAACAACACCAGCCGCCAGTTAGTTTGCGGCGCGTCAAACGCGGGCGCGATCGCTAAACCCAGCTGCAGGACAAACGCAGAGAAAAGAAAAAGCGCTGCGTGGAGCGGCAGATGGAAGCGTGTTGTGTAGTTGATTGCCGGCAGCACGAAGGCAAGCCCCAAGGCAACAACCACTAAGAAGAGTTTAGGCGGCCTGGAATTCAACCTTTTTTCCGGCGAGCGATAAATTCTCCCGCACGAAGTTTTCGTCCCAAAGATTCGAATTTACAGCCGAGATGTGCGGATTCTGCAGCACCCACAGATAGGCCTTGAGCGGCGGCTTCATGTCGCCCGGTATGATGCGGTTCAGTTTGTCGATGCGCCATTGGGGGAGCGGCTGGAGTTCTTTATGATGCGTGGCGACGGCGTGCGCGGTCTTCATGGCGATCATGCCAACACCCTTCGATGACGCGTCGATAATGGCCTGATCGACGAAACCTCCGTTGATTACGTTGTAGGCCATCTGCACGCCGTCATAGTGTGTGAGATCGCTGGCTTTGCGCAGTACCGCGGCCGGATCGTTGTGCGAGGTCACGCCGAGGAAGCGAATCTTGCCTTGCTTCTTCAGCTCCTCGAATGTTTCGTAGATGTGCGGATTCTCAAGCTCGTCGGCCGTGTTAGCGCCGTGCGGACACATCAGGAAATCAAAATGATCGGTGCCCACGCGTTTGAGACTACCTTCCAGAGAATCCGTGATGCACTTGCGGAACTGCTGGCTTCCTTCAACTAAATGCGCATAGTCCGGCATCATTGCGCTGCACAGATAGGAACCGGCGAACTGATCGTGCTGGCCAGGAAAGTAAGTCAGATAATAACCCGGCTGTTCGGCGAGATTGGTGCGCCGAATCTCGTCAACTCGCTGCATGATGGCGTTTTGTTTGTCAGCCGGCAGACCATTAAAGATGTCTTTGTAAAGATGAGTGCGCAGCCCCCCAAAGGCGCTGACTTTTGTTTGAAGAAAAACCTTATCGCGCTTGGAGGAGCCCGCCAGCAGTTTTCCATAAGCGATTTCGCAATCTCCATGGCCGTAAGCGGGTGCCATGTCGAGATAGTTCAGGCCCATTTCAATCGCCAAGTTCAAGTGCTGATAGTTGTCAGAAGAAATCGGATCGCCACCCGACACGATCTCCGAGATCATCAGGCCGGACCGCCCGAAACGGCGGTAAGACATCGTCGATTGCTTGTTACGCCACTCTGCCGGACGCGCCGCCAAGTCAGCGGCTGCCGCCGGAGCCGCTACCGCCAAGGCCGACGCGGCGGCGGTCCCGGCCACAAGAAAATCACGGCGCGATGTAGCTTCACTCATCCAAACCTCCAGGGAATGGTCTTCATGAATAGTGTCGCGCATTTTTCCCTAATCGCTTTACGAGGCAGCACCGGGAACCTGAAAAGCTTATCCCGGGAGCCCTTCGGCGCAATAGCAAATAAAACTATTCAGGCACACTCTCTCTATTGACGTTCTCCTCGAATCTCGACTAAACTGTAACCTCAAGGTAAAGGACCCACCGCGATGACCGTACATCAATCTCTCGCTAGCTGGCAACTGCCCACGGCAGAGCGTGATCGCATGCTCATCAAGGTCGTTCTCCGTTCCGAACGCTTGGCGTCCGGCACCGGCCGGTAAGCGTTCACCTCTCCACGCGTAGCACGACGCAGGCGGCCAAAACCGATCGTCAGCGCCGTCCAATCAAAAACGAGGAAATTTTTATGTTCTGGAGGAATTTGTTTCTAGAGCCGCATCAGCGTGCTCTAATCGCGAAGAACCATCGCTTCAGCGGCATTCTCGCGCCCGGAGAACACCGCATCTTCGTGTTGCCGGGTATCGCATTCGAGGCGGAGCAGCACAATGTACGGAAACTCGTATTCCGCAGCCGGTGGAGCGGCTACCTGCTTAGAGAGCGGCCGGACGTCATTGAAGAACACTTCACAAAAATCGAGACTAATGCGGCACAGCTGGCCATGGTCTACCTGGATGGCAGTCTCTTTCAAGTCATGACTCCCGCGCAACGCTTGCTACTCTGGCGCGGCGAAGCGGAGGTCACCTGCGAGATGATCGAGGTCATTCCGGACCTCGATTCTTCGTCGGATCTCTTCGAACAGCTGGCGGTACATTGATCCGCAACCGCGGTCAGCTCACCAATGCGGGGAGTGCCGGCAACGGATCGGCTTCACTTTCGCCGATCTGTTGCCGCCAGAGCGCATAATACAACCCGGTTCTTGCGACCAGTTCGGCGTGCGTCCCCTGCTCTACAATGCTGCCTTTTTCCAAGACAAAGATGCGCTCTGCGTGCATGATCGTCGATAAGCGATGTGCAATCAGGATAGTCAGCACATCCGAGCGTTGGCCAACCACGCGAATCGTGCGAGTAATTTCTTCTTCCGTGAGGGAATCGAGCGA
This sequence comes from Bryobacteraceae bacterium, assembly GCA_036272575.1. GTDB lineage: Bacteria > Acidobacteriota > Terriglobia > Bryobacterales > Bryobacteraceae > Bog-105. Next base: position 15,899 of record DATAYL010000259.1, read on the forward strand.
AGAGGTCGCTTCATCGAACACCAACAGGTTTGGCCGGCGCAGCAACGCGCGAGCGATCGATAAACGCTGTTTTTCGCCGCCCGACACTTTCACGCCGCCTTCGCCGATGAGCGTATCGAGTCCTTTGTCGGCTCGGGCGAGAAGCGAATCGGCGGCCGCACTGTGCAACGCGTAGAGACACTCCGCATCCGTCGCCTCCGGCCGCACAAACAGCAGGTTCTCGCGGATGCTGCCGGAAAAAAGCTGTGTGTCCTGCGTCACGAAACCGATCTGGCTACGCAATTCTTCTGGATCGATTTGATCAGCGTTAATACCGTTGTAGCGAATCACGCCTTCCTCCGGCCGATAGAGCCCAACCAGCAGTTTGACGAGCGTTGTCTTGCCGGCCCCGGAAGGTCCGACGAAAGCCACGGTCTCGCCGGGAGTCAGCTGGAAACTCACATCCTTCACGGCCGGGCGGTTTGCTGTTCGATGCTGAAATGTGGCGTGTTCAAATTCAAGCGCTTCCAGTTTTCCGAGCCGGACCGGCTGCAACGGCTTCGCTTCCGGCGGGATCGACAAAATCTCCTGCAGCATGTTGAGCGAAGCCTCTGTCTCGCGGTAAATGTTGATGATATTTCCCAGTTCCTGCAGGGGTCCGAAAATGAAAAACGAGTAGATGAACAACGAAAAGAACTGACCGACCGTGATGCGCTGCGTAAAAATCAGGTAAAGCATCAGAAAAAGAATGCTCGTACGCAGAAAGTTTACTGCCGTTCCTTGCAGGAAGCTAAGGCTGCGCAGATAACGGACTTTTTTCAGCTCGAGCTTCAGAATTTTATCGGTGGTAGTGTTCAGGCGGCCGATCTCCTGCCGTGCCAGCCCCAGCGTCTTCACCAGTTCGATGTTGCGCAGCGATTCAGTAGTCGATCCAGCCAGCGCAGCCGTCTCCGCCACAATCGTCTTTTGAATCACCTTAATTTTCCGGCTAAGGACGGAGCTGATGACGCCTAGTAAAGGAACGGTCAACAGGAAAGCGGGAGCAATGATCCAATCCACACGCAGCGCGTAGATCGTGACAAAGACAACACCCACTGTTGCGGTAAATAAAATATTGACGAAAGCCGTAATGAAGCGCTCCACGTCCGAGCGAACCTTCTGCAGCTTGCCGAGTGTTTCGCCGCTCCGTTGATCTTCGAATACCACATAAGGCAGAGAGAGCGAGCGCTCCACACCGTCGGCGTACAGTTCCGCGCCGGTGCGCTGAACCACCACATTGACGTAATAATCCTGAAAATTCTTGGCGACGCGCGAAATAAACGCTACACCAACAGCCGCGCCCAGCAGCAGACTTACGCCTCGTATGAATTGCGCGGTTGTGTATTGATGAAACCTGGTCGCGTAAGAGTCGATGATGTGCCGGAAGATCAAAGGATCCAATAGAGAAAAGATCTGGTTAACGGCAGCCAGCAGCAGTGCCGCGAAAACCAGATGCAAGTTCTTGCGCAAATATTGAAAGAGTAAGGCCATTGATTTGAAATTTGAATCTTACCCACTTAGATGCAACGTCCTCCCGCGCACGATTCCAGCTCGTACAATCGTTTTGCGACAGGCGCGGCCGTCAATGCGACAATCTAGGGACAAGCAGGTTAGCGGAAAATGCAGAGTGACCAGAAACCGATGCGCGCCCTGGACGCAGCTCTTCCTGCAAACGGGAGCCGTTCTTTGCCGGATCCCGCAAACTTACTTCAGATCTTTCAGGACAGCGCCCCCGATTACGCCTTCATAACGCTCAATTTGGAACGGCGAGTCGAAGGATGGAGTCTCGGCGCGGAGCGCATGTTTGGCTATGCCAAGGAAGAGGCTTTGGGGCAAACCCTGCACATTCTGTTCACCAGCCAGGATCGGGCGGAAGGAGTTGTGGATCGCGAGTTCGGAGTTGCCGCCCGCGAAGGCAGGGCGGAGGACGAACGCTGGCTGCAACGCAAGGACAAGACGCGCTTCTGGGCCAGCGGCGTCCTCACAAATCTCTACGGTCCGCGAGGCGACCAGTCTGGCTTTTGCAAAATCATCCGGGACTTAACGGAGCGGAAACTTACCGAGGACCGGCTCGCGGCTTCGCTCCAGGAAAAAGAGTTCTTGCTCCGCGAGATTCATCATCGGGTGAAAAATAATCTGCAGGTCGTCAATAGTTTGATCTCGATGCAGGCCCGTATCACGAAACACGAGGAAATGCGGGAGATCTTCACAGACCTGCAGGACCGTATTCGCACGATCGTCACGCTGCATGAGACGCTTTATAGCTCTCCCGATATTGGCAGTGTTCTACTTGGCCCGTATCTCGAGCAGCTGCTCAACTCGTTAGCTGCTTTTCATTCGAACAGCTCATGTCAGGTCTCTCTCAATCTCGAAGCCGCCGACATTGTCATCGATATAGAACAAGCCCTTCCACTCGGCCTGATTCTCAACGAATTAGTCACAAACTGCTTTAAGCATGCTTTCCCCAGCAAACAAATCGGCACAGTTGTGGTGTGTCTCCGGTATTTGCAATCCGAGCCTGGCGCGCCCTTGGACGAGGCAGAATGCGAACTCTCGGTCAGTGACAACGGTGTGGGAATGCAGCCGGGCCGAAGCATCACGGACCTGCCATCCATGGGACTGCGTATCGTCCAGGCCCTCACAAAAGAATTGCATGGCACCGTAACTGTGAAGAAAAACCAGGAGCAGGGAACGACATTCGCGGTGTGTTTCCCATTCCGCCACAGACCTCCCGGACATCCTGCATTTTAGTCGAGCGCGCTGATTTGCCACAGGCAGAGCACAAGACAAGATATCAGGGCAAAAGACTGTTCTATCTGCTGCTAGCCATGTTGGCGCCAGCCGCGGTGCTTTACCTGAGCTTCGCTTTTGCAATCACTGCGCGTGAATCGGCCACAAAACACTACTTTACCCTCACCGTGCTTTCGACCATCTCGCTCATCCTGTTTCCGGTCGCGCAACTTGCGGGTGGCTGTTATCTCCAAGGTTTGCTGTCACCGCGAACTTCGCGCGCCGGTAAACTACTTCAGTACCTAGTCGTCGTTTCCACCAGTACTCTCTTTTCGATTTGTGCGGCCATGATCCTGGCCGCGCTCGGTTTCACCTTACTCGTCCGCGCACGCCGCTAGCTCAGACTACGGCGTTGCGCCGGATCACTTCTCTATAGAAATGTGCGCTCATCTTCGGAATGCGTTTCTGCGTTTTATAGTCCACGTAATAAATGCCGAAGCGCAGATTGTAGCCGTCCGCCCATTCGAAATTGTCCAGCAAGCTCCACAGGAAATACCCGTGCACCGGAAAACCTTCGGCCGCTGCGCGATGCAGATTAATCAGGTAATTTCGCAGAAACATCACCCGATCAGTGTCATAAATCTGCCCGTCCGCGGTCACCACATCGGCCGAAGAGCAACCGTTCTCGGTAACGTAAATATCCTTTACGTTCCAGATCTCGGTCAGGTGTCGCACACCCCAATACAAACCCTCCGGCCCGATATTCAGCCACGGCGAAGCCATGTGCGGATAAGAAGACGGCAGAGGCACTACCGCGTAACCGTCTGCGTCCTCGCTCGCTCGGATATAGGTCGGGTTATAGATGTTGATACCGACGAGGTCGAGTGGACTGCTAATGATCTTAAGATCTTCCGGCGTGAACTTGGGCGCCGAGGCGCCTTGTTTCTGGAGATACTGCTCCATGTAGTTCCCTTCGAGAATCACCGTAAGATAAGGGGCATTGATCACACGTGTTGCCAGCACGCTCGCCTTTACATGCTCCTTCGATTCGATGATCGGCGTTCCAGTCACATAGTTCTCGGCCAAGCCAACCTTGGTGCCGGACCGGGCTTTCGCGCGGATCGCCTGCACAGCCATGCCATGAGCGAGCACAGCGTTGTGCCGTGTTTGATTTAGGGCCGCGGGCGCCAGTCGAAGACCAGGAGCAAAACGTCCGTCGCGGTAGCCGAGATCAATGAACGAAGAAAACTCGTTCATGGTGAAGAAGTGATGGACTCGGTCCGACAGCCGTCCGGCAAAGTAGCCCGCGTAATCAGCGAATGCTTTGGACGTCTCGCGCGATTGCCAGCCTCCAAGCCGGTCCTGGAGCACTTGTAGCAAGTCCCAATGAAACAGCGTGCAGAATGGATCGATCCCGTTCGCCAGAATGTCGTCCACCACCCGCTCATAAAAATTAATGCCGGCCTCATTAGGCGAACCCGTACCGTTGGGGAATATGCGCGACCACGAGACCGAAAACCTATAAATCTTCGCGCCCCAGTCCTTCAAAAGCGCAACGTCTTCTTTGAAGCGATGGTAATCATCATCGGCCACATCACCCGTTTGATCCTCGTAGACCTTCCCTGGCGTATGGGAAAACTTATCCCAGATCGATGGGCCGCGCCCACCTTCTTTCGCACCTCCTTCTACCTGGTAGGCAGCCGTGGCGCAGCCCCATCGAAAGGTATTCGGGAACCCATAAAAATCAGGACGCGCTTGGGCAGACGCGACTGGCGGATAGAGCAGCTTCTGAGTCGCTGCTGATCCGGCCGCCGCTGCGCCGATTGTCTTGCCGAAGTGCCGCCTGGATAGCTTAACGAACGACATGGTTGTTTTGTAGGGTCAGTGGCATTGGCGCGATACGAAATTGGGGCGACTTGAACGACAGGCAGACAATACCTAATTATTTTCGACCGGGCCTGCTCTATCTCAAACGCGATTAGCCATCTGGCCTGACCATCTGATCAAAGCGATCAGCGCTGCGTATTAGTGTGCGTCTCGATGCTGATCACGCCATTTCCAATAGTCAGCCTGCTCGCGCTTATTTGCCTTGGCCCAATCGTGATCTTTTTTATGGTGCTCTTTCAGATATTGATGCCAAGCTCCATTCTCGTTGTCGTTCCACTGATGTGCCTTCTCAACGTGATCGGGATGATCCTGCGCATTTAAAACTGCCACTGGTGTAAGCAGGCTCAAACCTAACACGAAAGCACCTACCGACTTATACATTTCTTTACTTCTCCTTGACAGGATGGATTTTCCAGATGCCCGT
>DATAYL010000260.1:0-25985 GCA_036272575.1 Bryobacteraceae bacterium
CAACTCTGGGGCAGTACTAGCGGGTGCTCTCCTGCTGCTTGGCGCCTGGTCAGCCTGGGCATTTCGAGCCCGCGTCACGCGCTACGAAATCTCGGATACAGCACGTCTTCAACTCAATGGAGCGGCTTCATCCGCTGCAGGCGAACGTGGCGGGCGAATTGGTTGCTTCCCATTTGAACCTGGGGCGGCAGGTCGAGGCCGGAGAAATCCTGCTCGAACTGGACAGCTAGGAGCGGACCAACGCGGCGGCCGCTTGCAGGTCGTGGCGGAATTTGACCCTCCGGCCGCACTCGGCAAACTGCATGTGGGCCAAGGCGCAGCAGTCCGCCTGCAGTGTGCTTATTGCCCGACGATCCCTAATTCAATGCTTCTTAACCAATCTCCTACTCGCTTCTTCCCCGCAAACGTGAGATTCGCTCCAGTCACGGCGGCCAGTCATGGCTCCGTATGTCTTGTCGTCGATGTCGGATCGCCTAATTCGATCGAGAAAGATGTGGTAAGCCTCGAGTTCTTTCCGTTACCGGGCTTTGTTGCTCTGCCATATCTCAATTTGTGGCGTACGAGCGGTCGGATTCTCTCGATATTCCAGGAGTCAACTGAAGTCTAGACACTTGCACCCTGAGCGCAGTGGCTTAAACTCATACTGCTATAGTAAAACTCAATTACTCTGAAACTGAATAACAGCGAGAGTGCTCATATGCGGCTCGACAGGGAATTTCGCGCTCTCGTGGACGGGGGAATGCCAATTATCTTTGAGAGCACATTGAAGGCTAGAATCGGACCGCTTCATCTGTGGCCGCATGGTTCGTCGCTGGTGGAATGAGGCCACCGGCGCAAGAGGCAGAATGAACTCCCTCCCAATCCGGACGCTTGTTGACAATCAAATAGTCCCCAAGAACTTTCGACCCACCTCCAATCTTACGTTTACTGCTCGATAGCGGTAGGTAGCGGAAGCTCTTCTAATTCAATCTCGGTAAGCAGCGCCCGATATTCCGAATAGGAGCGGAGCATCGTCTCGCGAGTTACTTCGCTGGCACTCAGGCGACTGCGTGACTCATCAGCGCGCTGCAAGAGTAGATAGCGAAATTTCTTCGAGTATGGCGCGTGCGACGGCAAGCTTTCTGGATCTCGATTTATTCATCGGCAGTTCGAGCAGAGAGCTTGAGGTGCGGGCAGGTGAAGCGTTGCATCGGAAAGTAAGGTTAGACTCGCCCCAAGTGAGAAGAGTCTCGATGATATGCTGCTCGACGATGCAGAACTCGGCATAACGATAGAGGTACTTTTCAAACTGCGTGCGGCGTGTGTTGACTGGGAAAAGAAACCCGCAGTGCATTCGGAGACTTTCCCAGACTAGTTTTCCCCAATTCGGTTCAGATTCGGCCAGGCCGGTCTATGTCAGCCGAAACCCTTTTCCCTGAATTATCTAGAGTAGGATCTGACGGACGTCTGGGGCGTGACTCGCTTCTGAATACCCGCGCGGGTGCGAGCTTGGCGTACAGCCTCCCACACGACTTTCGTGTCGATGGGGACATCGGCTCTCCAGTTGTTGATCATTCCTGGAAACAGCCATGTCTTCGGTTTCATCCAGCGCCAGTACTCACGCAGGGTTTCCAACAACTTCGGGCTTAGCAACACATCCCGGTCACGTCCGCCCTTGCCTTCGCGGACGTGGATCATCTGCGAAGCACCGAGGACAGCATTGCTACGCCGTGCTCGGTGAAAGCGTATGGCGCATGGCCCAACCCTTTTTTGGCTCCCGGATTGGAGATCACAATTTGTGATCTCCAACTTCCGAATTCTTCCTGGGACAACCGGAACATGAAGTCTTCGGGGAACCGGGCGATATTGCGCTTAACGGCCTGCACCAGAACGCAGGTCTCAACCCAGTACATAAGAGCCAGATCGGAATCGATCATCACCTTCGGCCCCCGGATGAGGTAAATACTGGCGGCGATTCGTTCTATGGATATGATTTCGGACTTCGCGCCGGGCTTAGTTTGGACCATAGGGCTCTCGCAGCCTACAACTTCGAGCTTGGCTCCTCGATCTCCCAATCAATCACTAGCTCGCCGGTCGGTTCGGGCGCATGCTCGCCTGGCCAGCTGAGCGCGAGAATGCGATGGCAAGATGGACACTCAGTTTGCAGCCTTTCGCTGTGGATTTGGCGACCACAAGCGCACTCAACTGTGTAAACAGATCGAGGTTTAGGTATGTTTTTCATGGTTATCTCGAAGAATTGGAATGCGAGTTGCGCACCGCCGATGGACTCGCCGGCGTCTGAATCCGGTCGATCTGAGCGCCGATATTTTTTAGTAAATCCGTGGTCTGCCGTTTCTCCAGCACAATTCCAGAAACGCCGCCGATCAACAACAGCGCCAACCCTAAGAGACCTTGCCAAAGCCAGCGGTTCGAACGCTCCTGAACGAATAGTTGAGCGTTGTGTTCCCGTAGATTTGCTGAGGCTATCGCTAGCTTCGTGAGTTCGGAGGATATCGTGGCCAATATTCCCCGGTACTCTTGCGTTACCAGCTTCAGCGCCGCCGCGATTTTGCCAGACAACGTCTTAATTTCTTCGGCCGAGGCGTTTAACAGAGTGGCCGCGTCCTGCAAGCCGGTGGCAGCGAGCTGCTGCCGGAATTTTTCGCTCATCGCCTTGGCGATCGCACCGGCGTCCACACCGGCGGCAATCTCCTGGGGCAGGTACGCCAGGCGCTCATCTACCTGTGCATGGTAGTTGCCGGCTGCTTTCGTTTGTTCTCGAAGTTCTGCCAAAAATTCGGCGAGAGCGTCTGGCACACGCTGCCCGACCAAAGACAGCAGGCCGAGCAGCTGCACCAGCCGGAATAACTCGTCACCCGGTGGCAACGAGTTGACGTAAGAGATAAGCGCGGCATACGTCTCCCGGTCCTGCGGATCGGTGAGGCGTCCGGCAAGGCCCGCGAGCCCGCTGGGAGTCGTTCTTAAGGTCACAGCAGTAACAGGTCCTTCACGCGGTCTAATTCAGTAAATAGATTGCGGCGGTACGCTTGCGCCCGCATCACCACGGTGGTCTGCTGCAGCTCGGGAACGTCGACGTGCCGATCCGCGATTTTGTTCAGCGTGAGCCCGTGTTGCCGTGCCGGATTCTCGACTTTGGGCAAACGGTATTCCATTTCTATTTCATTCGAACGGAATGCACGACGGAATTCCTCGGCGCCGGGATCGTTTTCCCAATAGCTGAAGTCCGCGGGATCGGTGAGGGCGTTTCTCACGATGAGGTACTGAACGCGATCCTGCAAAGCGCCGGCCCAGGCGAGAACGCTTTCCACGCTCGCAGGATCGGGCGTCACCACTCCAATGGCCGTAAAGGCTACGCCGCTTTCTTCTACCGAGTCGAACATGGAATCAAACCAGCGATGCGCTACAGCGCCCGCGCCCGCTCCCATGTCGGCAATCACGATAGGCGCATCTTCATCGAGAACGTCAACGAAGGAATCGAGGCCATCGGAAGTATGGATGTTGACCTTGCGCGCCTGAGGAAAATAGTGAGCGAGTGACCCGCGCGCCTTGTTCTCGGTGTCTAAATCCAGCAAGGTGTGCGGCGTGTTGTGGGTTGCGTACCACTCCACCAGCAGACTAGTGAACGCGGTTTTTCCCACACCGCCCTTGCCGCCTTCGGTGAACACCACGCGGCTGATTGGTTCTGTATTACGAACCGGACGTGCGATCGCTTCGGCTGCAGTCATAAGTTATTTCTCCTTTGGGGTGGGTTTGTTGATTAAGGGTCTGCTCGGGTCGTAGATGAAGAGGGGTCTGGTCTCCGGTTCGATCTGAAACACGGGCTGATGATTTGAGGCGCTTGCGGCCTCACGCATTGCCGAAATTTCCTCTGGAGTTCTGCGGGCTCGAGGCCTGAGGCTCATCGCCTGCTCTGTTGGTATTTGCTCGGCTGGTGCAATTGCGGCCGACTGAGGTTTCGCTTCCAGCTCTGCCTTGCGCGGTCGAGAGTGGCGTTGAACAAATCGGTACAGTGTGACGTAAGCAACCTGCACGTAGCACTCGTCTGCTAATAGTTGGCGGATTCGGTGATACGTCCGGCCCTGGCGGCGCCAGCGCAGAATCAACTCGCGGTATGGTTCCAAACGTGAGCGCGGCTCGTCATCCGGAACGCTGTCAAAGATTCGCTGGAGTTCCGGATTCATGGCGAATAACCCCGAAGTGGGCATCCGTCGTTGTTCAGCGGGATATGACACCGCAGGTAATCGTCGGTGCCAGAAGTGAAAGAAGCAAAGACACCATCCCTAAGCCTTCGGCTTAGGACTCTTTCAGGGTTTAAAGAAGCGGCGATTTTATCCCTGTTTTGTCCAGCTTTTGTCCCTGTTTTATTGCCTTTTGATCCCCTTTTTATCCTCGTGCTTTTGAGCCGGCTTTTCTGTGAGGTGCAATACATGGCGCTAGATTTTCTTACTTGAATTCTTCGACGGTAATGTCAGTGATGCTGGGGCCGTTGTACTTCGTTGAACCAGGGCCGCGAACGCCGAATTTCGCTTCGTTCTCGGTGGGCTGAATGACCCGAGCTACCCGTTGAGTGGCCAGCGCACCGAGGAGCACGGCAAGGCCATGCCCGGTGACGGTGACCATGTGGGAAGCAAAGGCAATTTTCACCTGGGAGTTATCGCCCTCTGCATAGATGAAACGGAAATACGGAAGGACATGGGCGCGACGGCGTAACTGCACGACCAAAGATGCCGGCTTCGAGCCGTCATCCTGTGCGAGTTGCCAGTCTTCAGAGGCCAATTCCGAACCCGGTATGGTGGACGCTGACATGATGATTTAACTCCTGTTGCACAACTAGTTGAAGAGCCTTTCGTTGCGTTTGTTGCGCGTGGTAGAGCCGGAAAAGATCGTCGTGCGCTAGCGCCTGAGCGGGGTGTACCGTGGCTGCTCGCCGGGCCAGTTCGCTGGCCGATTGGCGATCGCCTGAGACTCCGATAGATTCCTGCAGGCCGAGGCTGTCACTGGTGACAACGGTCAGCCCTTCACGTGCGCGTGTGGCGGAAACGTAGAACAGGTCTTGCGCCATGCGCTCGGCCGCGATGACTTCAAAATCGACGGTCTTACCCTGGCTGCGATGCGCGGTGACTGCATAGCCGTGGGTGAATTGGCGATACTCAACAGGTAGCTGGCGGCCATCGTCGAGCTTGATCAAGCCGGGCTCAACACGGGCCACAGTGACCAGTTCGCCGTTCGTCGCGCGAAAATTCTTGGCGCGCCAGTTGGCCTGCAATAAAAGTTTGTCGCCAGAGGAAACCTCGAGATCCTGCTTTTCGAAGACGCCGAACGACTTCGCCTGGCGGCCCGAGATCTTCAGAGTCTCGCCATTCGCCTTCCGAACGGTGACGGCACTCTTGTCAGCGCTCACCACCTCGAGGGCCTCATTCTTGATCACGCCCTTCACTGCTTTGTGGAATTCGAGCACTTGGCCAGCTTGATAGTTTTCCGTCTGCTTTTTCTGGGCTTCGGTCCAGTTCAAAGCCATGTGCTGAACGAAGGTTTCACCGTGACTGAGCTCGCCAGCGCGCTGCCGATCTTGGCGTATGGCGTACGTCACGCTCTTAATCTCGTCATGCGTGGCAGCGACCACTAGAACAGAACGCTCCTGGCCCTTCGCGTTGGGCACTGCCGCCGCCTCGCGGTATGCTTTGCTGACTTCCTGAGCCCGTAGGCGCCAATCCACTTCACGGATAGCGCCCATCGCCTCCAACTTGCTGAACCCTTCCTCCGGATGACTACGCAGGCTCTCGACGGCCACTTTGTATTCCGCGTTCGTTTGCCGTTGCACCTGCAACAGCGAGATGCTCTTCAGGTTCGATTCGCGTTCTAGTACCCGAAGCGCATCGCCTTCAGAAACACTCTTGAGCTGAGCGGTATCGCCGCTATAAACGATGCGCGCGCCCTTTGTCTTCGCCAGGCCGATCAGCTCGGCCATGTCCTTACTGGCAACCATACCTGCTTCGTCTACGATGAGCACCTGGCCGGCGAGTTGATCGCGCTGCTGAGGATCAGCCAGCAATCGGGCCACTGTCATGGCTTGCGGGAAACTGACTTTCTGTAGCTCTTCGACTGCGCTGGTGGTCGGCGCTACAGCCACAACACTGCGGCGCGCTTCATTAAGCCCCCGGTGCAGCTCCTGCAACGTGGCCGTCTTGCCCGTACCCGCTGCTCCGCGCAAGTTCACAGCCAGGTCACGAGAATCGAGCACAGCCATAACCGCTGTTTTCTGCTCGCGCCGGAGGCGATCCGATACCACGAAATCACGGGCGCGGCCCAGCGGTTGATACTTGTCGATTCCTTCGTTGATAGCCGCCACCATCTGGCGCTCGCGCTCGAGACTCTGTTTGGTTGCCACTTCACCGCGAGCGGTGAGCATCGCCCCACTGGCGACTTCGGCCAGCAGAGCCCCTTTCAATTCGGGTAATTCCACACGACCACGGCCATGGCGTAGCGCTTCCGTCTGCAACTCATAATCTTTCGCGACAGACACGCGCTCAAAGAGATGTTCACGGGCGTGAACCAACGACGGGGCGGCGGGTGTTTGCTCGCGAGCCGATCCGCGCTCGACCGCCGCCTGGCGCAGATCCTTTAAGGTTTGCGCTTCCGCGGCATCCAGACGATCGAGCTGGCCGGCCTTCACCTCTGCCGTACTGATTTCCGTGAGTTTTTCGGGCCGCGTATCCCGAACCAAGCGGGCGATTTCATTGTTAGACGGCAGCCGTCCATTTTGATCGAGGAACTCGGAAATGGCTTGATCGCGTTGGGCACTGCGTTGGCTGTACTTTTCGAGCGTGGCTTCCTGAATGCCAGTAATGCCGAAGCCGCGATCCTTGCCATGCTCGAAGCGAGCTTCAATTTGATAACCCAGGTTCGTTACCTCTCGCGCCAGGGCGTTCCGGTACACCTCGGTGAGATATTCGCGTTGCTCATAGATCGCAGACGCTTGCAGAGCCTTCCATTTGCCTTCGACTCCGTCATAAGTCAGGTTGCCCGACACCAAGTGCGAGTGGATCTGCGGATCCAGTTCCCGGCTGGTGTCATGGTCGTAGCGCGCGATGACAAGGTTCGAAGTCACGCGGGTGTCGTTCGCGCCAAGCCTCCGAATGCGCGCGCCGGCTAGGCTTTCCATTTCCTGCGCAATTTCAGCGACGGCCACCTTATGAGCCTCGATCAGCCTCGGATCTTCGAGCGCCTGCACTGATAGCGCCTTTGGCGCACTGATGGTGAGGTCGTAAATATTCCGCGCCGTCGCGAGCTTTTCTCCGAGTTCGTTAAAGCGGTCTGCGCTTTGACGCTGCCGCAGAAACTCACCAGTGGACGGGTCGACTCCTTTCCGGATCGCATCGAACTGCTCCATGGTCACTGCACCTTCCAGGCTCAACAGCTGAGCGCCACGGCCGATCCATTCGCCCGTGATCGTTTCGCCCACGGCATAGTAATCGTTATTCGAAAGGTGCCGTGCTGCGTAGGTTTCACCGCCGGTCATGGCCTTGATCGTCAGCATGGTTTAACCGATACTCACCAGCAATCTGGTGGCAGCGTCTTCATCCGGGGGCGTCACCAGGGGCGGCTCTGGAAATTTCGCCACATCGGGCGGCAGCTGGAAATCTCGACGAGGCACCATGCGATCCACACAGGCAGGATGCTTTTCCGGCAGGCTGATGAATGGAATTTCGACAGGCACAATCACCATCCGGTTGTTTTTGAAACCACGCTGCACGAAATAGGCATGCAAATCGCTCATGCCTTTAATCTGCGTTGCGCTGATCGCGGGTTCGACCACTTCCACAATCCGCGAACTATTACGGTCACGCTCGTAGAACGTGGTGCCGTGGTTATGCGTTTGTTCGAGGCGTAACAGCTTCCGTTTGCCGCCGATCCGTTCCAATATGTCAGCGGAATCCGGGTCGCTGGTGGCAAAAATCCATTTCGTGTACGACTGGCTCAAGATCGTGCGCGTCTGATCTCCGTACAAATGCTTCAGCTGTTCTTGGTTCTGAATGGATGCAATGATCTGGTGACCCGCTGAGCGCAACATCGTAATTCCCTCATGCAGCCTGGTCAGCGTCTGCAGCGTGTGCAGTTCGTCATACACCAACTTCGTTCGCTTGGTGGTCTTACTCGACAGCAGCCCGAGGATGAAGAGATCCATCCACATGGAGATGAGCGGCTTCAGCGCGTCTCGCGTATCAGAGTCGGAAGTGATGAACACCCAGCCTTCCGGGTCGCGCGTCCATTCCCGAATGCAGAATTCCTTACGGCCCTCGGCAACGGACGGCATCATCCAAAGCGGATCACCAGCCAAAGCCAACGTGCCGAGGACACCGGCACGTTGCTGGGGTGAGTTCGCCGGCAACGTGTACTGATGAATCGTTCCCTGCACACGCTGCTCGATCTCCGGATAGTTCGCAATCCAGGAGCCCAACGTCTCCGTGTCCGGCCGGAATTGATCTAGGAGGTAAGCCCCGAGGCTCACTGTCCATTGATTAAAAATATCGGCCGTGGGATCTCGCACGACGGGCGGCGGAAACAAAGACGTCATTACCGTCTTGTAGGTGGCCAAGTCGTAGCCTTCACTGCAAATGTTCCAATACGCGCAGCGGTTATCGGTTGGATTGAGAATCACGTCGCCGCGCTCAGGCCGGTAGAAGCGTGCCAGAATTTCGCCGCCCTTCGCATCGTTCACCACGCAGTTGATCTCGTTGACTTCCGCGTCGAGCAAGTCCTGATAGGTCAGGCTGGTCTTTCCGGTCCCTGTATCCCCCATGCGGAACTGATGCGAAGCTTCTTTCGCCTCAGGAAGTCGAATGCAATTCCAGTGCGTTTTTGCCATGGATCAGCGGTCCTTCCACGGCCTTACGGCATACTTCATGCCATCGCCTTCCACTTCTTGGTTGTATTCGTCGACCGTCGTGACAACAGATCCATCGAACGGAACGCCAGCGATGATCGAAGACCGATACCGATAATCAGCAACCAGGCCCCAGATCAACGCGGTGAGGAACGTCAGCAACGTGAGCGTGAGCGGCCACTTGAACACCAGGGCCGGCGAGTCTGAATAGATCGGCTTCACTGCGCCGTTGTAGTACACCCACGACGCTGGGCTGGCTTCTCTCGGATACCAGCCGTGGCGGATAATCTCAGCGTCAAATCCATGATCGACGTTGCCATAGCGCAACAGGGCGTAACGCAGCTGCTCGGCACTCATACCCGGTTCCGATTTTGGCTTGGCGCCGAAGAGGGACAGTTCACCAACGCTCGATCGGATGGCGTGCGCACAATATTCCGGATACCGCCGGACTTGCTCCTGGTGCAACAGTCCCCAGCCGCCGAACCACAGCACAGCTCCCAACAAGCCGCCCAGAAAGCCGAATATGAGGCCGTTGTGCTTGACAGGCTCCGTGTCGCGGCGAATTTGATCAGGTGTTTTTTCCGTCATACATGATCCGGCCTTAGTCACCTCTCACACGATTAGCGGCTGAACGCGAAGTGCTGCTCGGGCACTCGGTCTACACTCAATTGCTGTGCTGCTCTGCCCGTATACTCCTGGCGCAAGGCTCGCTCTCGATCGACAAGCGGTTCCATTTCTTCACGGAGGTGGGCCCGCTGTGTGGCAGGGGAATCGCGGTATTCGTCTGAGAGTTGCTTGAAATGGGAGTGCAGTTCGCGCGCTTCCGCTACGATTTCTTGATTGGTCAACTGATTAACTGGCTTCATGCCTTTCTGCTGCGAACGATCGAGACGGTCGCTTATTACGACCCCATACTCCTCCTCCGCCTTCACCCGCTCGTAGTCCCAAATGGAATTCCGGACGTATTTCTGGGCATCCTCGACGTGCGCAAATGTCCCCTCACTCTTTGGCACAAAACGGTTAGCCAGTTCTTTTGGTTCGAAGTTGCCACCATCGTAATGGATCCGCTGCCGCAGCACGACCTCAATCTTGTTTTCCTCTGCCTCGCGCAATTCGAACCGGCTTCTCCTCTCCGTTCCCCCAAGACCGCCATCAGGCAACATCACGTTTGCCGTGTGGACCTCGCCGAATTCACGCGAGGTTTCGAGTAATTTCCCTCGCTCGTAATACCCACTCGCCAAGCGCTCTCTTTGTCGTTGTTCCCATTCCGGTGTCTGCTGCGGGCTCTGCCCTGGTTCCATAACTGTGCTCCTTTATGCCGCTGCGCGGCGATAGACTTCCTTCGTTTCAAATTTGCGGCTACGGTCGTCGTAGTCGCCTACCCCCAGAACACAATTCACACCGCGCCAGCCGTCCGCATTGCGTTTGACTTCGATGACCAGGTCAATGGCAGCAGCCGTCTCCTGCCGGGATAAGTCCAGACTGCCGAAACCGGGCATCGCCAAGCTCGCCAACCGATTCAGGGCAGATAGCGCCGTATTGGCGTGGATGGTGGAGAATGTTCCGTCGTGGCCTGTGTTCATCGCCTGCAGCAACCCATAAGCCGCTTCGGAGTCCTTCACTTCGCCGACGATGATCCGGTCGGGCCGGTGGCGCAGTGTCAACGATAGGAGCTGCGACACGGTGACCTCCGGGCGATCTCCCACCTTGGGATACGCTTCGAACCGCGGGCTGTTTCGATGGTCGAGCTTCATCTCGACAGGCTTCTCAATCACCACAATCCGCTCATGCGCTGGGATATGTCGCACAAAAGCATTGGTCAGCGTCGTTTTCCCCGTGGACGTGCCTCCGGAGACTAAAATGTTTTTCCGTGCGTGCACGGCAGCCACAATCAGATCTAGAGCCTCTGGAGTCAGGGCGCGGCGCTCTACCAACTCATCCGTAGTGAAGTGACGCAGAAACTTTCGGATGGTCACCGTCACGCCCTGGGGGGAGATGGGCGGGTATGTTGCCGCTACCCGTGAACCATCCGGCAGTCGGGAATCGAGCCATGGTTTTTGATACTCGTCGATTTGGTCGCCGATCGACTGGCCAATAATCTCGACTCCGGCGCGTAACTTGCGTTCATCAATCCGGATGCCTCCGACCTCGCGAATTTTACCGGCCTCCTCCACGAACACCAGGCCATTCGTGATCATGAGTTCCGAGACATCGGGATCGAGCAAATACGCGTCCAGTCCCATCGAACGGAAGAACGGCAAAACCAGCTCTTCGATGCAATTCATTGCTTCTGCACCGCCTCCACGTTAGCCCGGTTCGCAATGAATTCCACAATCGTTAAGCCCAACGGGTTGATGGTCTGATAGTCGGGCGTGTCCGCGCTCTGCGCATCCACCTGATCTGGATTGAGAAAGAAGCGCACGGCAACGATCCACGTCTGGGTGTGGGTCGATCCCTCTTTTGTGAACGTTTTCTGCAACGCGATATCGGCGGTGCCCACGGCCACCACGGAAGTTCCGATGCTTTGTTTGCCGAACGATGTCAGGTTCGTCGAAAGGATTGTCACATCGTTTTCGGGTTCGTGGCCTGCCAGAATGTTGGCGACTACGTTCTCTCTCTGGTCTCGATCTTTGATCTGCTGCCCATACTTCGACTCCAGAAATAAGTAGTTTTTTGGAAATGTTTTCACCACCGATGCCCGCAACCGCCCGAAGCGGAACGTCGCCCAATCTGCGAGATAGCTCTTAGCGACTGCGGCGTCTGGAGTGTAGTGCTCGAGGTCCGAATACTTCACGGGCGTAGCGCGACCAAACTGATCGAGCTTAATGTAGATGCGCCTCGCGGGCCGCACAGCCAGGCCATAAATGCACAGGCCGAACAACACTAGTAAGATGCTCTGCCCAACCACAACCGTACGCGTGAGGCGTTTGGCATAGAGTCGAGCCGCGAAGACTTCCTCGGCGATTTCGTCTTTCTGGATGGCCGGCAACTGTTCAACCTCCTGTTCATCCGTTGGGGTCATGGTGGTTTGTCCTGACATGAATAGCCTCTAAAGAAGGGCGCTCGCAATGCCGCGAACCGCCAACGATTGAAGTGCGTTGGCGAAGCCAGAGGCCACACCGCCGACGCCGCCGAAGACCATGTGGGTGATTTCCGGAACCTTGAACATCGTCCACAGAAACACGATCGTGATCAGCATCAGGTAAGGCACACTGACCAGCCACTGGCCCACTGTGTAGCCGTGCAAATTCGAAAAGAAATCAAGATAGGAGTGACAGAAGATGAAAATGAACCCAGCCCCCACGAAGACATACATGGAGTAGGCCAGCATATTGTCGAACCAAGTCCAAAACTTCTTGTCATGGCCCGGCAGCACATAAAACGGAATCATCAAAGGCCCGCACAGTGTCAACATCCCGACAATCGCGTAGCTGCCCGCAGTGATAATCGTCATCGCGATTTGACCCAAGGCGATGAGACCGAGAACCAATATGGTGAGAAGCGCCGGCAGAACTTGAAACATTCCTACGG
Organism: Bryobacteraceae bacterium; assembly: GCA_036272575.1. Lineage (GTDB taxonomy): Bacteria > Acidobacteriota > Terriglobia > Bryobacterales > Bryobacteraceae > Bog-105. Next base: position 12,416 of record DATAYL010000260.1, read on the forward strand.
GCGGCAGGTAATGAATTGCATTATTGAAATCGGTGAGCACTTGCTTCAACAGGTCCGTTGTGACGGCGTTCGCAAGTGCCTGTGCCAGATATGGAAACATCTGATGAAAGTTGAACGGCAGACCAGGGATCGGAACCATGTAAAAGGTCATCATGAGCGTGGCGATCGAAATTCGAAACAGCACCGCCACGTAAGCCACGGTCGTGGCCAGCGGGTTGTAGTAGTGTGAGGACATCGAGCGCATCGTCCCCTGCAGAAGCGTTTGCAGAAGGGCATAGACACCAAAGAATGCCAAGATCGTCCAGCCAAAGGGCATGATGGAGGGCGCCACATTGGACACCAGGTCTGTGACGCCCGCTGTGACCGTGCCCTCAAAATTGACCGTGCCGGCGATCGCGTTGTCGACATCGGGCGGCAGTGGTACCGATTGCCCGAAGGCAGCGGAAGCGAACAGGATCAATAAAAGCAGTTTTTTCATTTACGGAACCACGTAGCGATGGGCTGACGGTTGCACCTTCTGTGCGAGTTTCTGTTGCAGCTGCCGGTCCTGTTGAGTGACCTCCATGGGGCGACCGCCGCGAATCAGGAGTGCCGCTACCACACCTAAAACTGTGAGGAGGACGGCAAGCAATTTAATCTGAAGAGCTTTCGTCATGCTTAGGGCTCCAGATAACTGCCTGTTATGTGTGAGGTCAAGGTGGGATCGAGCAACGCGGGAGACGAGGCACGCGCTGCGGCGATGTCCGAATACCAGATCTGTTCGTCCGCTAATTTGTCACGCTGCACTTTGGCCTGCAATGTCTGTTGTTCGGCTAAGCAGGCCTGCAGATTGCCGTTTGCTTTCGCCTGAGTTTGCGCATGAATGTGCCCGCCAGACAAGATGTTCAAAACGGCCACCATGGAGTTTTTGGCGTCGCTCTGGTCGAGCGTGTCGCTGTATAGTTTGTCTTCGGCAGCTTGATTTGCGTCCTGTGTCGATTTGTAATTCGCGAGGATGGTGGCGCAACGTTGCGAGGTCTGGTCTAGCAACTGGATCGTCGCGAACTCCGCCATGCGGTTGCTGTTCGACGGCGTGGCGGTTCCGAGATAGCCAGCATTCCCGCCGTAGAGCGTGCTCTGCTGCCAGGCATGGCCAGCGTTCAACACGTTGCCATTCATCGCAGCGTTGAAATTGATGGTCTCGTTGTAGTGGGACTGCGTCACTTCGTTGCCGACAGCGAAAGCCGCCATTTCCCAGACGTTTTTGTTTTGCACGCGCTGCGACATCTGCATGGCGAGGTTATATATCTGGAGACCGTTTTGAACGATCTTCACGGTCTGGTTGTAGGTCTGCAATAACTTCGCCCCGTTGCTGATGTCCTCCGACCAAATATGGCCAAGAGTGGCGTAACTGGTGGGATCGAAGACGACGTCTCCAAAGCCAAAAATGGCGTACAGGGCTAGCGGATTCACCGCCAGATAGCCGATTCCCAATAACAAGGGGACGGCTGCCATCCACTTCTTTTTCATTTGCATGTTCAAAGCCCTTTGCTACCTGAAGAGACTTCCTGGCAAGCACAGCCGTGCCAGGACACCGAGCGTGAATAAGAGGACGGCTAACCAAAAGCCGACCCGAATAAATGCTCCCAGTGGATCAAGCTGGGCGTTGATGATTTTTAGTTGCCTGATTTGTTCTTGCTCCGTTGTTCTTTGCTGTCTCACAAAAAAATCTCCTTTCTAAAGATCCGGGTCCATCGTGTGATTCTTTATGTCCGGCAACAACAGGTCGCCGGCCAGCATGACTTTCACCCGCGCCCGCTCGCGAATGGTGAAGGTCGGTAGTACGTTCAGGAAGCGCTCCATGACACGCTGTGCGCTTTGACCTAGTCCTTCCGATACGCCGTTGCGCATCTGTGTGCCCCAGTCGTAAGTTCCGTAACTTGCGTTATTTCCGATCTGCGTCGTTGCGGAGATCGCCGCCAGCGCCAGCGAGGTACCGAAGATCTGGACATAGTGGTGATTCACCTGGTCCCGTAAGCCGGTTTGCCCCACCACATCCAAACCCTGAAACTTGTCGAGACTTACTGAATAGCCGTCCGGCATGATCATGCGGTGAAACGCTACGAACAGACGTTCCTGATTCACGCTGCCCACCGCGCTGACGCTACCTAGCAGCCTTGTTCCCTTCGGGATCAACAGATGCGAACCGTTCTCCGAATACACATCCGTCGTCACCATCGTGATCACCGGGCCCACGGCCGCGCCCGTAAGGCGATTGGCCAGCACCGTTTCGATCACCGTGTCTTCCATCACCCGATAGAGCTTGCCAAACGAAGAATCGAAGGCATAATCACCGTTCGGGTCATGTGCCTGCCTTCTGCTTGAGGCGGTCTCGGTTTCGGCCTGCTCTCCGTCCGAGCCGAGAACATCGGCAAAAGCCGAGTGACGACGCCGTGCTGAGCGGTCCGGCGCTCCATCTTGCGAAGTGGGAGCTGGGGTAGCCTCCTGATTGGTAGCAACGGACGAAGGAGCGGGCTGTTTCTCTTTCTCGAAATAGTCCGAAAAATCCAAAGCAAGCGGTGAAGAGTCCAGATCGCTCTGTCGACGATGTTGCTCTTCGAGTGCGGCCCTCTTCCTTTGTTGCTGTGTTTCTGACTTCGCACCGCTCTGGCTACTGCGATCACGGACATGCTCCGCGTCATCCTGCGCCTTCGTTTTTCTTGGAACGCCATCGGCCTCGGCGTAGGCATCGGCCGCCAGATTACCGCTCTGGCCCAGAACTGTGTCCTCATTGTTTTGCAGAGTTTTGTCCCGATCCATGCCCTTCATGTAGGCAGCTTGTCCGGATTGCTGTTGCGCAAAGCTGTCGCTCTGCTGGTGTGTCATCGTGGTCGGTTTCGGCGCAGAGTGAGCGTCTGGCGTCATTTTGCCGGTCACGAGCCCAGCGATGTTCGCCAGAATCACGACAGCCAAAATCGTGCCCGCCAGCACCATGCCGGCAAACACAACCTTGCGGCTTTTTTTCGCAGGCGTGGGTGTCACCAATTTGGCTTCGGCCAACCGTTGTTGCTCGTCCGCTTCCTCGTAGGGATCGCCCGTCATGGCTTCCTCCGATCACGGTGAAACGTGAGCTTGCTTTCTTTCTTCGGCCCGATGGCGAAGTAGCCGTCGTACAGCAGCTTGGGCACTGTGTAAAGCCCGTCCGAGTAGCTGTACTGAATCAGGCTCGGCTTACCGTCTTCGTTGATCTCGTACAGCGCGAGGACTTTCTTTCCCCGGAAGTAGGTAAACTTGTCATCCGACCAGGCCATCTCAAAGCCGAGTTTTTCTGCCTTTTCCACGTCCCAGTCGTAACCAAAGAACAGCTTGCGGGGATACTGCGCTTGATAGTCAGCAACGGCAGCATCGGCCTTTTCTTGTTCTTTTTTGGAAGTTTCGGCCACATCAAGTTTCAGGCTGTCTGCATGCGTCTTGCAGGTCGCGACCTCTTCTGCGGGTACCCATTTCACCTCTGGGATGACTGAGCTACTGCTGGTAGCACCTGAGTCCGCATCGACCTCGGCATCGAACTGAGTCTCCACGCTGGTGACCTCTTCGAGAAAGAATGAAACTTCCTGCCCGGTGTTGGAAATGACATGTAGCGTTGTGTGAATACCGATCTCTTTCGGCTTCACGGCCAAGAAGCGCGTCGGCACCTTGCCGGCATCCACAGACCAGAGGCCGCCCTCGCCTTTGTCTCCCCCATACACGTTCATTACCCGCTGCCCATCCGGCAACCGGAATAAAGTTGCCTGCCCGCGGGCCACGCGGATGCGCACCGGCTTGCGCTGCCCCATCGTCACGGTTAACGGTTCGCCAGGTGTGGGATCGGAAGGTTTATCGTTTCGGGCAGCCGCAAACGCGCAGCTGCCGGCTGCGATCAGTAGTGCAACGCTGAAATGCTGAAATCGGCTTTTCATCTCCTCGAACTCCTCTCTTTCACTGCCCGCTGCGATACGCCGCGGCTATCTCCTTCAGGTGATTCATACCCTCAGTTGCGCCGAGCTCGGCGACCAGCCGATCACGCAAGGCTCGTTCCGACGGCTTCGTCGTGGCCCTGGTATACGCGGCCGGGTCCATGTTCATGCGCAACACCTTGAAGTACCCGCTGCCGCCGGCGACGAACGGCTCACCGTCGACCTTGATGGCGAGTTCGCGTTCCCCTAGCGATTCCAACTCATCGAGTTCTTTCGGGTTCAGTCGGAAATGTGTCGCGTATAACTCGCGATCAAACGCGCCACCGAGGAAGATCGTGTTGGGACAGGCATTCTTGATGACCTGTGCGTGAGTTCCCAGATCGTGCAGCGATTGGGTCACCAACGTGGCCCAGGCGAGATTCTTACGATCTGCCTTAATCGTGTCGAGCACGAACGAAAGTACCGGCAGAATGCCCATGCGCTTCCAAAGCTCATCCATGACAATGTGCTTCGGCGCGCCAAGGTTCCTCTTATCGCGAATAACGTCCTGACAGAGCATCAGAATCCAGCTCATTTCGACTTCTAAGAAGTCGTTGTGCTTGTCGGCGAGGCTCGCGAAATCGAAGAGCTGCAGATCGTGGAACTGTAAGTCGTCCTCGACGTTGTCGAAGATCGCACCGTAGATGCCGCCTTCGATCCAGCGTTTGAGCCCCTGCCGCAGATTCGGCGGCAGCGTCAAATGCTTGAGACGGCGTAGCTCCACCGGCACATCGAAGAGACGCTCCACGCCTTTCTCGATCGCATCTTGATCGTCGTTGCCCACAGCAACGCCAGATTTATTCAGCATCATGCGAATGATTTGCGCGATGGTGTAGACGTTCTCTTTGGTGTTCGCCACACGAAAGAAGTTCAGCCGTGGATACTCGAGTCCCAAATGCGTAACGGCACCGCCCAGTTCGCGGACATTGCTTTCGTAGCTGCCGCCCTGATCGAAAATGAACGTCTTTGTGCCGTACTTCATGGCGCCGGTGAAGAGTGCGTTCGTGTTCAGGCTCTTGCCACGACTCGGTCCGCCCAACACCGTCGTGTTGCCGTTGCCGTTCACGAAGGGTGTGAAAAAGAAGGGCGTCCCCTGGCGTGTCTCATACACCAGCGTGTATTCGTCCCGCAGATCCTCCGACCACGCATAGCCGAGAAACGGGCTGTACACAAAGGAAAGGTTTGCTTTGTGGTCACCGCGCAGCCACATCTTCCGCACGTTGTACTGTTGCCCAGGAAAGCACGAAAGGTAAGCGGAGACAGCGCCCCGCTTTTCCTCGAGTAAGCCCGCCTCGGCCGGGTCACTAAAGATGTTTTGGATGCGAGGTAAAGCAGCCTCGATCTGCTCTTGATCACGCGAGTGGACCAGCCCGAACAAAGACCAATGCCCGTAATAGTGGCGACCGTCCAAATCTGCCAGGATGCCGCCAACGTCCTCCACCTTCCTTTCCTGAGCGATTGTTGCCGCCCGACGGGGAGCCGGAATCATGGGATTGTAGCCGCCTACCGCAGCAGTCCAGATATCGCCGCCGGCCATGCCCACAGCGTTTTCGACTGCAGCCGCTTTGCCGCGCGTTGTCTTACCTGGTTTGCGCTGCCAGACAGAGCACCAAACCATATCGCAATCCACAACCAGCAACCCACCCCATAAATCCGGGCGCGTGCCCCGCGGCGGTTCGACGAGCGAGAGCACCTGGCAATACCGTCTCCCGACGCGCAAGTGATCGCCTTCGAGACCGATGTGGACGCGTCCGAGTTTCTTGGGTCTCTCGTTGGGCTGCGCTGCTTTCCGCGTCATCAGCGCTCGGTCCAGATTCAACAGGTAGCTGTATAGCTGCACCAGTTCATCGGGATGCAAACGCTGAATCTTCGCCATGCGCAGCTGCTGCTCGTACAGCAGGGCCGCGTTCTGAATCTGCCGCAACGTCGCGCGAGATCTTTCCGCAAATTCTTCAGCGTCTTTGGAAACCTTACCCGGCATGTAGAGCGTAACGATCAGCCGCACGCTCTTAAACTTGGCGTTGGCTTTGAGAAACTCTGATCGTTCTTGCGCCTGTTGCCGCACTGCATCCTGCAAAATCGGTCGACCCGGTAGTTCGTCGTTGTGGGCGGTAATCAGATATTCGAAGACGATGCACTCTTCCGGCAATGTCCGGTTCGCGATCGCCACTTGCCTTGAAACGTGGTTCAGCGTGTCACGGTCGAGGCCTTCGCTATCGATGCCCCCGAGACTGAAGCTCACGCCATAACCAGTCCGAGTGGCAAACACGCTGTTACGGAGAATGCGCGGACAAAAAATGTCGTCGACCTTGCCTGCTTTGCCGAACGGCCGCAGAGGATCAGGAGTAGAGCGAATATATGGTCTTATCAGCGATAAATGGATCATTTGCCTGGATCGAACTCCGAAGGTAAGAGAAGGTCATGAAAAATGAGCTGGGGCTCTTTAGGGTCATCTTTTGTGAGCCACCAGCCGAAACCCAACGCGCTCGGACAAAGCAATGCGCCGAAGATTTTGCAGCCCGGCAACAGGAACACCAGCACCGAGAGAGACAGAATGCCGAGGATCAAGTACCACGGCATTCCGAATCTGCTGGGCTCAGGATTCAACGTGTCGTTGATCGGTTCGAGCTTTTTTTCGTCCGAGATCATTTACGCCACCTGACTTTAGCCGAGACACAACTGCCGCACAGACGGCGGCAACAACAGGCTCGTCGATACGCTTTGTCCTGTCAGCGTGTTGACGAGTACAAACGCCAGACCAGCGAGCAACGCTCCCGCCAGACCGCCGCCAACCATCGCGAGGCCTCTGGGTCGGTTGGTTGTCAGTGTGAGACCGCCCCAAATGATCAGGCCCACAAAGCCCATGCCGGCCAAGGCCACGACCAGCTTAAGAATTGAGGTCCCGAGCGTGGTGAAGTTGCTGGTAGAGCCAGAGATGTCGCCGCTCTGCGCGAACGCCAGAGTGCTTACTAGGCCGCAGAGAAACAATCCTCGAGCGGTCTTTGAGAATCGAGTGTAGTTGTACTTCATGATTTTTCCTTTTCTAGGTGAAGTAATTATTCGGCCGAACAGGAATAGCACCTGGACGGTCTTTCGCATGGCCCGTCTCGCGCAACACGATCTGTCGCGAAAAGGGATTTGTTGAATTACCCTTAGGCTTTTTTCCACTGCCTCCTGTGAAGCGGTTCGTAGGGCAGCTTGGATCTGGAGAGATTGTGCTGCTCTGCCAAGAGCCTTTGATATTCCCGCACAGAGTTGCCGGCGAACCGGCGTTCCAGAGGAAAAGAAAGACCGGGGGCAAAGCAGCCGCGGCACAGCTGGAGAGAAAAGACGAGTGAATGTGGGGCTCTGGAGGACCCTTTTGGCCGAAGGAACTAGTCTGGGCAAACGCGACGGCTGCCGCCACGCCGAAAGCAAGTGCCCATCGGGCCGCTTGTCGGGATACACGTAGAGATGGAAAATTCATAGAAGTTCGTGAATTGTTTTAGCGGAAAAACGTGGAAGCCAAGATGGGTCAATCGGATGCACCTCCGACAGGGAATTGATATGAAAGGGTTTCGGTGAGGGAAAAGGGAATTCCGGAGGGCTCTTTAAACCGTCTACAACGTGTTGATGATCGGCCCTCCCGGCTCAGGTAAAACCATGCTCGCGAAGCGCTTTGCCGGCATCCTGCCGAAACTTACTTTCCGTGAAGCGCTCGAAGCCACCCAGATCCACGGCGTCGCCGGCGTCTTGCCGCCCGGCATCGGGATCCTGGCCAGCCGCCCATTCCGCGCGCCTCATCACACCGTTTCCGATGCCGGCCTTATCGGCGGTGGCAGCGGCAGTCCCCGTCCCGGCGAAGTCAGTTTGGCGCACCAGGGCGTCTTGTTTCTCGACGAATTACCTGAATTTCCGCGCGGCGTCCTCGAACAACTTCGCCAACCTCTCGAAGAAGGCTCCGTCACACTCGCTCGCAGCAACGGAACCCTCACCTTTCCGGCTCGCCTGATGCTCGTCGCCGCTATGAACCCGTGCCCTTGCGGCTTCTATGGCGACTCGACCCGCGAATGTCGCTGCACACCCGGCATTATCCAGCGATATCTGGCCAAAGTCAGCGGCCCCCTGCTCGACCGCATCGACCTGCATATCGAAGTGCCCGCTGTCCCTTATAAAGAGCTCCGCAGCAAGCACGACGGTATCTCATCGGCGGAAATTCGCACCCGTGTTGAGGCCGCTCGCGACATCCAGCGCCAGCGGGGCTTCTATAATTCCCAAATACCGCCCTCTCAACTCCGCACCCTCTGCGCCCTGGATGATAGCGGCGAGCGAACGCTCGAAATGGCGGTGCGCCGCATGAATCTCTCCGCCCGGGCCCATGATCGGATGCTGCGTGTTGCCCGAACCGTTGCCGACCTAAGCGCGAACGAAGCGGTCACAGCCAAGCACCTCGCCGAAGCTGTCCAATTCCGCAACCTCGATCGCAACTACTGGAATTGATTCTTGGCTGGCTCCTGAATTCTTACTTCTAAGGCTCGCCCCGTAGAGGAAACTCAAAATAAAGCAGCGGTTTCCCCGAATGTACATCCCGGATACCATCCAGATAAAGCTTGTCCCCGGCTTCCGCTTTCGCCTCAAAATACAGAAATCCGCTTGCTGAATCGCCCGGCGGTATTACTTTTACCTCGAAGGCCCGCGTGATGATCTCTGTGGCATTCAGCGGATTCTTTTTCTTCGGCAGCGGAATGGGACTATGCACGCCGGTAGGCGACGGATGCTTGCCCGACGTCGCCAGAAACGGCAGATCTTCCGCAGTGACCGCCTTCGTATGCCGTCCGTCTACCGCCACCAGATTCGCATCGAGTTCTCGCAAATCAAGCGCTTTATCGCGCTTGTTCTCGATCACCACCAGGACCGGCAGCACGCCGTACTTGGCAAAATCGATCTTCTTGCCAAATGCGCTGTTGACCAGATCCTCTGTGTCGTACGCCTTAGCCCCTACGGTAACTTTTTCAGATTGCTGATGCGCGTAACTGCTGGCCGCCCCAGCCTGGAAATGCTGCGTGTCCCCCGCCAAAACCGTGGCCAGCCACACCGTCCCGAACGTTATACTCAAGATCACGAATCGATTGTTTGGAATCAAGCGCGTTCTGCTCCTCTATCGGCTACTTCAATTCGTTTTCTTCCCTGTCATTGCATTGTATTTTCTCGCACGGCTTTGCGGGAATCGTCTCTATCGCGCTCATTTTGCGGAACGCCTCGGCTTTCTTCCGCGGTCCTTCAATCCGACGAAGTGGCGGACCATCTGGTTGCATGCGGTCTCAGTCGGGGAAGTAGCCTCTGCCCTTCCTTTGATCCGGGCCTTGCGGGCCGATCAGCCACTCGTCTGCATCTATCTTTCAACCTCGACGGTGGCTGGCCGCGCATTTGCCGAAAAGCACGTCGCCAGTGAGGTAAACGGCATCTTCTATTGTCCGCTCGACTACGCCTCATGCGTGCGCCGGGTTCTGCGTTGCATGAAGCCCTCCCTTCTAGTGGTGCTCGAAACCGAGATTTGGCCCAACCTCTATGCCGAAGTGAAGGCTTCCGGCGCGCAACTCGCGATTGTGAATGGCCGTATCTCCAGTCGAACCTTCCCGCGTTACCGGACCTGGTGCCGGTTCATCGGACCGATTCTGCAGCTTCCGGACCTGATTCTCACCCAAGGCCCGCATGATCGCCTTCGTTATGCACAATTGGGAGCGCCGGAGACGAAATTGAGCGTAGCTCCGAATCTCAAGTACGACGCGGCCTTCCTATCCCGCCCTGTAGAACTCGATGTATTCGGCGCCCAAAATGTCTGGATAGCGGCCAGCACCGTCGGGCCAAACGAGCGCGGCAGCATCGAGAAGCATTTGATCGACGAAGACGACCTGGTGCTCTCTGCCTTCGAAACCTTGGCGGCCGAGTTCCCCAAGCTCCTGCTCATCCTCGCGCCGCGGCAGCCCGCCCGGTTTGATGCGGTCGCCTCCAAGCTCGCCTCCCGCAATCTTCCTTTTATGCGGCGCACCACCATGAGCGTTCAGCCCTTTGCGCAACTACGCTTGCCCGGTGTGCTGCTGCTCGACACGATGGGCGAGCTATCGGGCTTGTATCGCTTGGCCGATGCGGTGTTTGTGGGAGGTTCGCTCGCCCCGCGCGGCGGTCATAACATCCTGGAACCAGCGGCAGCCGGCGTTCCGATCGTGGTGGGTCCACATATGGAAAATTTTGCGGCCATCACGGAAGATTTCCTCGCGGCGGGAGCCCTGCGTCAAATTGCGAGTGGGGATGAATTGGTGTCTGCCGTGCGCGAGCTTTTCATAGACGGTCGCGATTTTGGACCCCGCGCACTGCAACTCGTGGAGACGCGCCGCGGGACGGCAGAGGCCATCGCGCAACAGCTTTGGCCGCTCTTCTATGCGGCGTCTCTGCGCAATGTCTACAACATTTTCGTTCGTTCGGTGCTCACCCCACTAGCCGTTCTCTGGTCTCGGGGAGGCGCACTGAAACGACGCCAAGGAGGCCAGTTCGCTCTCGCCGCGCGTCCCATCGCCCAGCCGGTTATCAGCGTTGGCGGACTGACCGTGGGAGGGGCCGGCAAGACTCCCTTCACCGTTTACCTGGTTAAACGTATGCTTGCTCGCGGCCTTTCGCCCGCTATTCTGACGCGAGGCTACCGGCGTCGTTCCCCCGCGGAATTTGTAATACTGGCCCCGGGAACTAAGATTTCGTCCGCGGTCACGGGCGACGAAGCACAAATTTTCCTACGCTCCGTGGCCGCGCCAGTAGGCATCGGCGCCAAACGCTACGAAACTGCCCAGATCCTACTCCGACAATTTCCCGAGACCGAGATCCTCGTGCTCGATGATGCCTTTCAACACGCCCGAATCGAGCGTACCTTCGATATTGTCTTGATTGACGGCCTCGATCCCTTCGGCGGTGAAGAAGTCGTGCCCCTTGGGCGGCTTCGCGAGCCGCTTAGGGCGCTCGCTCGCGCCGATCTGTTCATCGTGACCCGCGCCGAAGAGTCGCTCCGTTATCAAGCGATCTGCCGTCGCCTGATAACCCTTAATCCGGCCGCGCCCGTGTTCCGCACGCGCCTTGTTGCCCGTTCCTGGCAATCCTATCCGGACGGCAAAGTGCTCCCGAATCTCCCATACCGTCGCGTCGCCGCATTTTGCGGCCTTGGCAATCCTGCCAATTTTTGGCAGACTCTCGAATCACTCGGTCTCGAACTCGTGTTTCGCTGGTCTTTTCCGGATCATCACGCCTACACGCCCACCGAACTACAACGCCTCGCGCACCAGGCCCGCGTCGCAGGCGCCGGCATCCTCTTAACCACCGAGAAGGATCGCATCAATTGCCCCAACCACCTCGAGCACATCCTGGCGCCGCTCGAACTGGCTTGGCTTACTATAGACCTCGAGCTTGAAAACGAGCCCGGCTTTTTCGAGATCCTCGACAAAGCACTCGCCCAAAACCAGCCAAAGCTTTTCACACCTAACGCCTAAGTGTGCGCGACCTGGTTTAATCAAATTCGTGGCGCAGTCCTCCCACCAAATCACCCGCAATCCTTTGATGCGTCTCTCGACCAAGGAGAACGACATGTGTCATCGCGTTCAGTTCGTGGTGATCGGCCGGAGTCTCCGATCCATTGAAGTGCCGCTCTGGTCGCCAGTCTCCTCTAATTAGCATTTGCTATCGTGTCGGTTCACGCCGCAATGCAATTTTCTAATCTCGAAATACCATGCGAAGAACTGCTGCTTGATAACGGACTAAAGGTGCTGGTCCATGAAGATCATAAGATTCCTGTCGTCGCGCTCAATCTTTGGTATCACGTCGGTTCCAAAAACGAAAAGCCCGGCAAAACCGGTTTCGCACACCTCTTCGAGCACCTCATGTTCGGCGGAAGCGAGCATCTCCCCGGCAGCTACATCGAAACCATGGAGCGCATCGGGGCCAACGACCTCAACGGAACCACAAGCGAAGATCGAACCAATTACTTCGAAAATGTCCCCTCTTCCGCGCTCGACTTCGCGCTCTTTGCCGAATCGGACCGCATGGGCTTCTTCTACAACACCATCAGCCAGGAGATCCTTGACCTGCAGCGCGGCGTGGTCCAGAACGAGAAGCGCCAGGGCGACAACCAGCCCTACGCCATCGTGGACGATCTGGTCACTAAAGCTACCTACCCGGTGGGCCATCCGTATGCGCACACCGTGATCGGCTCGATGGAAGATCTCGACTCGGGCTCGCTCGACGATGTGCGCGAGTGGTTCAAGACTTTCTACACGCCTTCGAACGCGGTTCTCGTGCTGGCCGGCGATATCACTGCAGCGGAAGCAGAAAAGAAGGTGCGCCGCTATTTCGGTGAGATTCCGCCCGGGCCGCCCGTGGCACATCAGCGCGCCTGGACCGCCAAAATGTCCGGCACGCAGCGCGAAACAGTGGAAGATCGCGTCCCGCAAAGTCGTATTTATAAGACCTGGAACGTTCCTGGTTTCGGCACGGTCGCGGCCGATCATCTCCGCTTGATTGCCGGCGTTTTGTCCTCAGGCCGCAGCTCGCGTTTCTATAAGCGGCTGGTGTACGACGATCAGATCGCCACACAAATAGCCGCCTACCTCGATGAACGCGAGATCGGCAGTCAGTTCGTAGTAGTCGCCACGGCGAAACGGGGAGTGGACTTGCGGCGCGTCGAGAAGGCCCTGGACGAAGAGCTGATGAGGTTTCTGGAAGACGGTCCCGCGACGCAAGAAATCGAGCGCCTAAAAACGCAGTCCTTCGCCGGCTTCGTGCGGGGCATCGAGCGCATCGGCGGGTTTGGTGGGAAATCGGACATCCTGGCTACCAGTCAAACCTATCTCGGCAATCCGCACGGCTACAAGCAGCGCCTGGAAAATATCGATCGCGCCAACCCGGCTGATTTACTCGGGACCGCCCGCGCCTGGCTCTCTGACGGCGTCTACGTCCTCGAAGTGCTACCGTTTCAAGCCAACGTGCAGGCCGCCCCTACTGTGGCACGCTCGGAACCGCCCGCTGTCGGCCAGCCGCACGATTTGAGACTGCCCGTTATTCAGGAAGATCGGCTCTCGAGCGGCCTGCGGCTGCTGGTCGCCGAACGTCACGAAATCCCGGTTGTCAATTTCTGGCTCGATGTCAACGCCGGCTTTGCAGCTGATCAGTTCTCGACGCCCGGCACTGCGCGCCTCACCTCTTCACTACTCACCTGCGGTACCAGCAAACGCACTGCCCTCGACATCAGCGATGAGCTGCAAACGCTCGGGGCGCAAATCAACAGCGGTTGTAATCTCGACACCTCCACCGTGTTCTTGTCCACCCTCAAAAACACGCTCGACGACGCGCTCGACCTCTATGCCGATATCATTCTCGATCCCGTCTTTCCCGCCGCCGACTTCGCGCGCCAACAGCAGCTACAACTGGCCGCCATTGCCAACGAAAAAGTAACCCCGCTCCAAATGGCTTTGCGTGCTCTGCCGCCTATTCTCTTCGGAAAAAATCACGCGTACGGCGTCCCCCTCACCGGCTCGGGAACCGAAGAAGCTGTCACCAAGCTCACCCGCGACGATACCATC
>DATAYL010000261.1:0-28362 GCA_036272575.1 Bryobacteraceae bacterium
CCGTGACCGACCATCAGCAACTGGAAGGGGCTTGCCACAAACGAGATCATGCCGACGAAGAATGCCAGCGTCGTCATCAGGACAGCAACCACGATCGGCATCATGTCCCGGAACTTGCGACGATTGGTATAAACCACCACAGCCGAGTACGTAGAAAGAATCCAGCTCCAGAAAAGCAGCGAACCTTCCTGACCGCCCCACCACGCCGTGAACTTGTAAATTGGCGTCATCGCCTTGTTGCTGTGAGCCGCGACATACGCCATGCGGTAATCGCCCTTGATCAAGGAAGTGACGAGGACGGCGGAAGCGATGGTAAGCAGCAGCCAGATGGCATAAACCGAACGCTCCGCGCTCACCACCAGAAAAGGCCGGCGAGTGTATTTGCCGGTCACCGAAGCCACGACCGCGAAAACGGTCAGGCAAAAGGCAATCAGAATGGAAAGAGCGCCGATATTCTCCATAGAATTGAAGAGGTTTTGCTAACTAGCTTGCCCGGGCTGGAGCAGCCGTCTGATGCGACAAGCCGCGCTGGCTGGGCTTCGCCTCATATTTAGAAGCGCATTTGGCTTGAATCTTGTTTGCCTGAAAAACGCCGTCCGGTCCGAGCCGCCCGTCTGCCAGAGCCTGTGCGTTGTCCTTAAATGTGTCGGGCAACGGATCGCTGCCGGAATAAATCACGTTCAGCTTGCGAGCCCCCTGATGCAAGACAAAGGAGACCGCCATGCCGTTCTTCACAATGGAGCCGGGCTGCACATCGCCGCCCACCCGTACTCGTTCATGCTGGGCCGCGCTCCCCATCTGCTCTAGTTCGGGAATCGTCTTGTAATATGCCTTCGTTTCCTTAACGCCGCCGACCGCCAGCCAGACCAGCGAGCCGATCACCAGGGCCATCAGAGTCCCAAACTTCACATAGGTTTTCATATCGACGGGCTGAAGTCTTAGTATATCTCCGTAAATGCGGAACGGAGTTCTTCCGCCCAAACCGCCACAGAATTTCGCACCATAATTACCAATGCGGCACCTAATTAAAGACAGTAGCTTGTGGCGAGTTCACCCAAGTACACTACAGATTCAGGATATTGCTTGGCTTCCGAACCTAAAACGTTGTTTTCTCACGCGCAACTCTCCGCGGCTACCCGTCGTGTGGCAGCGTTGGCGGAGCGGACCGCCATTCTTGATGCGCAGCGTTGGTTTGCTCGCGAACGGGCCTGGATTAATGAGGTCCATCTGCAGTTGTGCCGCATCGCCGCGCCGACGTTTTTTGAACAGGCGCGCGCCGAGTGGTTTCGAGAGCAGTTGAATGCGCTCGGCTGGCAGGCAACGATCGATCGCGCCGGAAACGTGATTGCCGGCCTGGCTGCGGCAAATCGTGCGCCAGCACTAGTGGTTTCGGCGCACCTGGACACGGTTTTTGCACCAGCCCGCCCCGAAGATATCTTTGTCGCGCCCGATGGACGGCTCATTGGACCTGGGGTCTCGGACAACGGCTCGGGCTTGGCCGCGCTGCTCGCTTTGGCCCGACTGCTGGCCGAGAACGCCGAACTGCGGGATCTCGCGGCCAACGTGCGTATCGTGGCGAACGTGGGCGAAGAGGGCGAAGGCAACCTGAACGGGATGCGCTATCTCTGTCGGCAAACGGCTGAATTAGCGGATGTGCTGGCTTTTGTGGTGCTCGACGGCCCCTCGACCGACCACATCACCACCCAGGCTTTGGGGAGTAAGCGCTTCGAGATCAGCTTCCACGGACCGGGCGGGCATAGCTGGAACGATAGCGGCACACCCAATCCCGCGCATGCTGTTGCCGACCTGATTAGTTTCTTCCTGCAAGCGGCCGAAGGGCGCCTGGCCGCGGAACGGAAAACCCGCTGCTCTTACAACTTCGGCATTCTGGAGGGCGGTACCAGCATCAACGCCATCCCGGCCAGTTCAAGGACCAAGCTGGACCTGCGCTCCGAAGATCCTGCCATTCTCGATGAGCTCGCCGCGCTGTTGACGGCTGCAGTCGAGCGGAGTCTCGAACGGGAGAACCGGAGTTCCAGGAATACTCGTCTGACGGCTAAGATCCGGGAACTAGGATCCCGGCCGGGCGGCCGGCTCCCAGCGAACTCTTCCCTGCTCGAGGCGATTCACTCGGTTGACAGCTATCTGAACATTCGTTCGCGCATTGACTGCGCTTCGACCGATGCCAATGTACCGCTTTCCATGGGGCTGCCCGCGATCTCTATCGGAGCCGGCGGTCAGGGCGGCGGAGCCCACACTTCCGGCGAATGGTATCAGTCCGAAGGGCGCGAAACCGGTCTCCGCCGTATCCTCCTGTTGCTCGCTTCCATTCACCATTCCGTCCCCCGCCCCAATACACTGCACGCCACCCAACAATGAAGTTGGCCAAGCCGCGACGCTGGCAGGCGGATCTGTCGCTGGGCCTGGTGGCACTGGTCTGGGGCTCGACGTTTGTAATCGTCAAGGGAGTCCTGGCGGATATTTCAACGCTCTACTTCCTGGCGCTGCGCTTCGCCATAGCGGCGGTCTGCCTGTTGTTGATTTTCTGGCATCCGTTCAGCCGGGTACCCGTCCGAAAAGTGTGGCACGGCATTCGCGGTGGCATGGCGGCCGGCGCCTTCCTCTGGCTCGGTTACGTGCTGCAGACTTTCGGACTGAAGTACACCACTGCCGGCAATTCGGGATTTCTGACCGGGCTCTATGTGATTCTGGTCCCGCTGCTCGGCGCGATTCTCTATCGTCGACGCCCACAGTCGTGGGAATTCGGTGGCATTCTCCTGGCCACCGCCGGCATGCTGCTACTCACGCTGCCGGCCACTCGGAGTTCCTGGCATATGAATAAAGGAGACCTTTTGACGCTGGGCTGCGCCGTGGCTTTCGCCTTTCACCTGCTGATTCTCGGTTATTTTTCGCAGCGCGAAATGTTTCAGGCGGTAGCGCTGGGACAAGTTGCATTCGCTGCGCTACTTTCCGCCGGCTCGCTCGCCGTAGAACCGCCGCAAGCTCGCTGGACGCAAGGCGTGGTGCTGGCCATCTTGCTTACCGCCGTATTCGCCACGGCGCTCGCTTTTGCGCTACAAACCTGGGGACAGAAGTACACCACTCCCACCCGGACCGCCCTCATTTTGGCGCTGGAACCCGTGTTTGCTTTGGTTACTGCCGTGCTATTCGCTCATGAGAACCTGACGCTCGCCGGTGTCTTCGGCGGCATCTTAATCCTGGCCGGTATTCTCATGGTCGAATTGAAACCGCGAATCGAGACTTAACAGGCGGCCCTGACATCGGAGAGAAAAAGAGAGAGGAGAAGCCACTGGCTCTTGCAAAGGGAAAATCAGCAGTTTTTCTCTATACTGGGAGTTGTTAAGGTCGGCGAAAGGTTTCCGTAGAATGCCGTTCTCTAAAAATTTTAAGCAGCCAAAGTTGGTCAGCTTTGGCCTGCTGCTGGTTACGCTTGCAATTGGCATCGTAATCGGTACCGTGATCAACACAGGGGTAAAGGCGGATCGGCAGAACACTGCCGGCGGCGCGCCCGACGCGACCCCTCTCTCTGTTCCCCAAGCGGTGCCAATCGCCAATGAATTTACCCGCCTCACCAAGCGCGTCGAGCCGTCAGTCGTCTATATCGAGTCGGATTACCTGCCGAAACCGGGTAAGCAAGGCGCCAGGCGACGCAACGAGCCCGACGAAGACAATGGCGGAGAGGAAACTGCTCCCAGAAGCCGCGACCCGCAGGACATGTTCAAGCGCTTCTTCGGCGATTCCGAGCCGAAATCTTTCCGCACCGAGGGATCGGGAACCGGTTTCATCGTTGATAAAAACGGCTACATTCTCACCAATTATCACGTCGTGAAAAATGCCGACCGCATCAAGGTGCGTCTGGCCGGAGATGGTGGCCAAGATTACCGCGGCCGCGTAGTCGGTTTCGATAATGAGACGGATTTGGCGATCCTGAAAATTGAGCCGCATGAAACCCTGATTCCGGTCCAGATCGGGAATTCCGATAGCGTACAGGTTGGCGATTGGGTGATTGCCATTGGATCGCCCTTTGGACTACAGGCCACCGTAACCGCCGGCATTGTAAGTGCCGAGCGCACCAGCCGCGATCTGCCGGGTGCCCAGCCATTCCAGAATTTTTTGCAAACTGATGCCGCCATCAATCCGGGCAACAGCGGCGGGCCGCTGCTGAATACGCGGGGCGAGGTCATCGGCGTAAACACAATGATCGCCACCCGCACCGGCTACTCCGAAGGGATCGGTTTCGCTCTGCCTTCCAATCAAGCAGTGAAGGTATATAACGACATCATTCGGGAAGGTCGCGTCATTCGCGGCTCTTTCGGATTGAAATGGAGCCCAAGTCAGGCCGATACTTTGCGGGCGTTCGGTCTCGATCACGGCGTGATTGTGGACACGGTGAAAGCCGATGGGCCGGCGGGAAAGGCCGGCGTAAAACCGGACGACATCATCGTCGCGATGAATAAGGTCCCGGTGAAAGACGGCGAGGAACTGGTCACCAAAGTAGCCGAGATGCCGATCGGCTCAACTGTTCAATTAACTCTCGATCGCAACGGCAAGCGGCTGGAAGTTCCGGTATCGGTGGTCGATCGGTCGGTCGTATGGAAAGACGATCCGCAGATCGCCGAGTCGCGTCCGGAATCTGTCCCGCCGCCCAAGGCGCTGAGTCCGGTGAAGTTCGGTATTACGATCATGCGGCTCACTGAGAAAGAGCGCAAGGATCTGCAAATTGATGACCGCAACGGTGTAAAAGTTGTGTCGGTTGATCAAGGCTCGTTCGCCGACGATATCGGTATGGCGACGGGAGACACGATTCTATCCATCAACCGCCAGCCAGTGGCATCTCCCGACGATGTGATCAAAATGCAGGCCAGCATTAAGCCCGGGCAGGCGGTGGCCGTCCACATCGTGCGCGCAGGCGAGGCCGCTAATCAGGGACCGCCAGAAAGACTTTACCTGGCTGGACGCGTTCCAGAGGATTGAGCCGCGCCTCAGGCCAGCAATCGCGCGGCCGGCTTGGCAAAATAGGTCAAAATGAACTCCGCGCCCGCGCGGCGAATGCTGGTGAGCGATTCCAAAATCGTGCGCTCCAGATCGAGCCAGCCATTCTCCGCCGCTGCGGTAATCATGCTGAATTCGCCGCTCACCTGGTAGGCGCCAATCGGCACGTCAAACTGATTGGCCGCCGCATGAATGATGTCGAGATATGCCATGGCCGGTTTGACCATGATCATGTCTGCGCCTTCTTCCAAGTCGAGAGCAATCTCGCGCAACGCCTCGCGGCTGTTAGCCGGATCCATTTGGTAACTGCGCCGGTCGCCAAACTGCGGGGTTGATTCGGCGGCCTCCCGGAACGGCCCGTAAAACACGGACGCGTATTTAGCGGCGTAGGACAGAATTGGCGTCATGGCATGCCCGGCCTGGTCGAGCGCCTGCCGGATCGCACCAACGCGGCCGTCCATCATGTCGCTGGGTGCAACGATATCCGCGCCGGCTGCGGCGTGCGAGACCGCCGTCTTCGCCAGCCAGCCGAGCGTGGTGTCATTATCGACGTCGCCATCCTTGATCCATCCGCAATGCCCGTGGCTGGTGTACTCGCAGTTGCAGACGTCCGTCATCACTAACAAGCCCGGCACTTCTTTTTTCACCGCACGGACGGCCCGCTGCGTAATTCCGTCGTCCGCGTATGCGCCCGAAGCGAGTTCATCCTTCGTCTCTGGAATCCCAAACAGAATTACGCCGCCGAGCCCCAGAGCTCGGCATTGTTCCGCCTCCCGAACGAGTTGGTCGATCGACAATTGCGCATTCCCGGGCATGGAACTGATCTCCTTGCGCACGTTCTCGCCCGGACATACAAAAAGCGGCAGAATAAATTGCCCCGGAGCGAGACGTGTTTCGCGAACCAGCCGCCGAATAGGTTCGGATGAACGCAGCCGACGCGGCCGGTGAACAGGGAATGCCATGCTTTGCTTCCAGTGTGGCAAATCGCCGATGCTGCAAAATGTTCTGTAGATGGGACACAAAGCGGCAAAGCGTTGGGTGGTGCGGGGCATGGTACAGGGAGTTGGCTTCCGCTTCTTTGTGCAGCACAAGGCTACTGCCCTGGGACTCTCGGGCTGGGCGCGCAACCTTGACGGCGGTGAGGTGGAAGTTTACGCGGTCGGACCCGAAGCACGCCTGTCCGACTTAGCTGCCGCCTTACACGTCGGGCCGTCCATGGCGCGAGTCCGCGGGGTTGAAGAACAACCAGCGCCGCTCGAGGCGATAAACAGTTTCTCCATTCGGTAGTGGATTTCACTATGCCCAACAAAGACCCTCGAATTTTCGTCCCGTTAAACAGCGTTGAGTCCTACGACTGGCCATGGGTGGACGCGCAAGTGTCGCAAGTGGTCGAGATGTGGCATCGGAGCGCCACGCAATCGCCCCGCTGCGTGCGCCGATACAACGCTACTGAGCAATCAGAACGAGAGGGAGCCTACGACGAAGCCCTGCAGGCGGTCGAAGAAAATCTGCAGCGGACCTCCCCGAACCAGCCGGAACGGATCGGTGCACAAGAACAGGTCGCGGCGTCCTTTGCAAGCTTCTCGGCTAAGGCTCTCGATCTGGATGGCGAATCAATCGAGTTGCTTACCCGCGAATTCCTTCCGGTCGGAACCGAACTAGCGCAATGGGCGCGGCGATTCGATCCTGGATTACGCGTTTGGGAAATTATTCAGGCGGCTCGCAACGCCTGGACCGCCTGCGGATTACAACCGCTCTTAGGCGTGCCCGTGGGCCTTACGCCTTCCATTCTCGCGTATAGCCTGCTGTATCCGTATAGCGACAATTATCTGGATGATGAGGAGCTCTCCGCGGAGGAAAAGCTGCAGTTCAGCCAGCGTTTTCGCTGCCGGCTTTTGGGCCCAACATCGCCGATAACCGATGAGCGCGAGCGGGCGATATCGGCGCTGATTGCCTTGATCGAAGGACAATATCCACGGAAAGACTTTCCGCAGGTCTTCGAGAGCTTACTCGCGATTCATCAGGCACAGGAGCAGAGCATTGCTCAACTCCACGGCGGCGATAGCGAGCCGTTACGGCTAAGCTGCGCAAAGGGAGGAACATCCGTGCTGGCGGACGCTTGCCTGGCCCGCGGCTCGCTCACCAGACAGGAAAGCCAGTTCGCCTTTCTCTGGGGTGTGCTGCTGCAATTGGGCGACGATTTGCAAGATGTGCGCGATGATATGCGCCGCCGCTCGGTGACCGTATTTTCGAAAACCGCCTTCAATGGCAGGCTGTTAGATGGGCTCACCAGGCAACTTCTCAACTTCAGTGAAGAGGTCGCGCAGCACATGGACGATTTGCCCCACGGCGCCGCGAGTCTCAAAGAGCTGTTGAGAATGAGCTGGCGGTCGCTCATCATCAGAGCCGTGGCCGAATCCCACGAATTCTTTTCGCCCGGATTTCTCGAAGAGGCTGAAAGCTGTTCTCCCTTCCGCTTCGATTTTCTGCGCGCACGCAGCGACCGATTAGCGAGCCGGGAAGGTCTCTACACGGCGCTGTTCGAGGCGCTTCTGGAATCTCGCCCCAAATGCGTTCCGACAAATTGACATCGCTCTAAGCCAAAGCGGGAGAATGATGGCATGCCGCACCGAACCGCCGGGCCGTTCTTCATCGTGCTTGCGGTAGGTGGACTGTTCGCGGCTCTCTCGGCCTCGGCGTTCGGGCCATTTGGCCAGGCCGACATCAAGGTAGACACCACTCTGGTGGTCATACCCGTCACCGTAACCGATGCGCAAAACCGTTTCGTCCTGGGGCTCGAAAAGAACGATTTCACGCTCTCCGAAGATAATGTGGAGCAAAAGGTAACGCAGTTTGCCGGCGAGAACGCACCCATTTCTGCCGGCCTGCTGGTCGACACCAGCGGCAGCATGGGCGCCAAGATCGATATTTCGCGCGATGCGGTCACTCAATTCCTCAAGACCATGGACCTTCACGATGAAGCCTGCCTCATCGAGTTCGGCGACCGGGCGCAAGTGATCGCCGATTTTTCAAAAGACATAGAGTTACTCCGGAGTAAACTTTCCACTATCGAACCGCAGGGACTCACTGCCTTGCTCGATGCCGTCTCACTCGGCCTGCAGGAAATGCACCAAGCCAGGAACACCCGCAAAGCGCTAATCATCATCTCGGACGGGGGTGATAACAACAGCCGTTATAGCCAGGCCGAAATTAAAGATCTGGTGCGCCAGGCTGACGTGCAGGTGTACTCGATGGGCGTCTTTGAGCGATTTCCGATGCTGGCTCTGAGCATCGCCGAAGCCTCCGGGCCCAAACTTCTCGCGCAGCTTTCAGACCAGACCGGCGGGCGAGTCTTTTCCGCCTCAAACTCCACCGACCTGCCGGCCATCGCCGCGCGTATCGGCATCGAACTGCGCAATCAATATGTGCTCGCGTACGTGCCCTCGAATCGTAAAAAGGACGGCAAATACCGACATGTCGAAGTCAAGGTGAAAGCGGCCCCTGGACTCTCCGCCTTCAAAGTGCGCTGGCGACTCGGATACTATGCTCCGACGCAATAGTCTGGCGAGCTATCGATGCGGCATCGCCATTGGCCGGACTGCCGTCGGCCCCGAAACGCGCGGTATCGAAACGTGCGGCACCGTTACCCGCGGTATCGTCATCCGCGGTGCGCCCACGCTGACCCGCCCAACGCTGGGTCTCATGTAGTTGTAAGTGCTTCTCGCCGGAATGTACGCGGGATGGTACGTGTTCAACCTGGGATAACCGGAGCCGGTCCGCAGACCAGCCACAGTCGGATAACCGGTCCGGTGAGGCGATGTTCCGAGTACCGGATAACGACGTGGGAATCGCGGAAAGGCAAAGATGACAACCGTCGGATTGAGAAACGGCAAGCCATTATACGGTCCCCAAGGCCCCACGAATCCGTTGTCGACTAATACCGTTCCATTAAGCGTCCCATAATTCGGCAACCCAAAACTAGGTTGGCTCCATCCCGGATTTGGTACCGCCGGTGCCGGCAGCGCGAACGGAGAATTATTGGGGTCGGCCGCATCCGGATCGGCGGTGCTTTGCGAGCCCACCCGATTGTCCGCCGCTATGCTTTCGGCTCGATTCCGCGCCCACTCGGAGAACGCATCCACCGTACCGTCTCCGTATTTCTCGACATCCATTCCGATGCCGAAGAAAAACTGTTTTGATTCGTCGATCGTCTTTGTCGGCTCGCCTGCCTTTTGGATCTCCGCTTCTCCCGTATAGGTCTGGAGAAGATCCGGCTCGGAATTCAAGCGATAGACGCCCGGTTTACGAAATCGAAGCTGGTATCCCCTATAAACCAGCACGCACGGATTGCCGGACGTAGCATCGTTCGAATCGAGAATCGCCGCGCCCCGCAGGAACTCGACGCGTGTATTGTTAAGCGCATTCGAGACCATCCGGATAGCGCTGTTCTCGTCAATGCGAAGAAATACGCCCGGTGTCAGCAGTACTTCCGCGCGCCCTTTCTCGGTTCGCAGGGTTGCTCCTTCCCCTACGCTCTGGAACGTCCCAATTTTCTGGTCGACAGGCGAGTCACCGACGAAAACTACTCCCTCTGAATAGTTGATGGTCCCCGAATGAGTGGAAACGACGGCTTGGGCGGATAAATCAGCAGAAGTGATCGAGACCAGGAGCCACAGACATAGCACGCTTGGCAAGCGCATGAAACGAACTCCTTCATCAAAGAATGAATCTTCCCGCGCGGCTTGTCAACGCCGTAACTTCACCGGGTAAAGCACAGCCGTCCGGCTTCGGGAGCCTTGAACAACTCTTTCAACGTATTTCCCAGATTTGCTATTGTAAAAAGTCTAAACCCAAAGTATTATTTACCTAACTCTCCTTCTTTGTTCACTAAGCAGAGCGAAATCGGCCTTACCGCCTACCTGTTTTGCAACCAGCACCCTCGAAGCCTGCCCAGGCTGCCGGAGTGTTTTGGCAAGTGCTGTCTTCAAGCGCGCCAGACAATCCATATTTAGCTGTCTTTCCCCGCAAATTGATCTTCTTGCTTCTGGAGCTTTGGTCAGCCTGCTGCCTCGCGGCACGTCGCCTCGCGCGTGCGCCCGGCTTCTCACTGGTGATCATTGCGGTCTTGAGTGCCGGCATCGGCTCAAACACGATCGTGTTTTGGTTGGTTCATGCCGTGCTCCTGAAACCGCTTCCCTACCCGGCGGCCTCCGGACTGTTGCATCTGACGACATTCGAGCGTTCCCGGTTCGGTGGCGCGGGCTGCCTGTCTTATGCCCATCTGCTCGCCCTGCAAGGCGTCGGCCCAGACCTGGCGGATGTTGCAGGCTACGCCAACGAAACTTTCAATCAGATCGGACGCAATGGCCCGATCCAGCGTGAAGCGGCTCGTGTGTCCGCCAACTTTTTCCGTGTACTGGGGATAAAGCCGCTGGTCGGACGAAGCTTTACGCCAGCTGAAGACACCGCCGGAAGAGCGGCGGTCGTGATGCTGGGCGAGCGCTTCTGGCGGCGCAACTTCGCCGGCGACCCTCACATGATCGGGCAGCAGATCAACCTGGATTCTCGTCTTTACACTGTGGTCGGCGTTCTACCGCCCAATTTTCAATTCGGTCTGCTTGGATCCAGGATAGATATCTGGACGCCTTCCGTTACCGAGACCAGCATCGTGACACCGCAGCAAGTGCAAACGGGCGCCTGCTATTTAAATGCGGTGGCGCGGCTCACGCCGAGCATTAGCCTTCACAAGGCACAGACCGCCTTCGCTATCCGTCGAAGCCGCTTTCTGCGTGAATATCCGCAATACAGTGACGCCGATCCCAAGCGTTCGCTCGAAGCCATTCCACTCGCTGAAAAGTTGGTGGGCAACTATCGCCCTTTCTGTCTTGTGCTGGCGGGCACGGTCGCGCTCTTTCTATTGATTAGCTGTGCCAACGTCGCCTGCCTGCTGCTGGCCCGGGCGACCAATCGACTTAAACAATTCTCGATCCAGGTAGCGCTGGGAGCCACCCGTGGACGCGTGATCCTTGATTCACTCCTCGACAGTCTGCTGCTTTCCGTGGCGGGCGGTC
Source organism: Bryobacteraceae bacterium (assembly GCA_036272575.1). Lineage (GTDB taxonomy): Bacteria > Acidobacteriota > Terriglobia > Bryobacterales > Bryobacteraceae > Bog-105. The sequence continues at coordinate 11,085 of DATAYL010000261.1, forward strand.
TGCTCGGTCTGCTGATCACCGCCGTCGGCCGTGGCGCCATCAGCCGGCTGATTTTGCAGGCGCTTCCTAACGTACACAACCTGGAAATCGGGCACGATGGCGCTTTTCTCCTACTGGCACTCTCGATCTCGGCCGTTACAGCCTTGCTCTGTAGTGTCATTCCGGTTCTCCATCTGTTCGGCGGAGACCTTGATCGCAAGCTGCGCGAGGCCGGCCGCGGCGCTATCGGCGTCAGTCGGCATCAACGTATCCGGACCGTACTCGTCGTCGGGCAAATCTCCGTCACCATTCCACTGCTCGTCGGTTGCGGCCTCCTCGCCCGCAGCTTTCTCCAATTGAAAAAACAGAATCTCGGTTTCCAACCTCAGTCAGTCCTCACCACGAGCATCTCCTTACCGAAAACCAAATATGCAAGTCCGGAACAGATTTTTCAATTCTTTGACCAGGCCCTAACTGGAATTCGCAGCTTGCCGGGCGCCGAAAATGCCGCCTTGTCCTCGGCTCTCCCGCTGAATGCGACCCGGCTCGCTCATGTGCTCGCGGAAGGCGAGCAATCCGCGCCCGTTGCGGCTCGTCGCCTCGCAGCCGTACAGTCGGTCAGTCCTTCGTACTCTCAATTACTCAGAATTCCATTAGTCCAAGGCCGCTTTTTTGCCCCCAGCGACAAACGCGGCACCTTGCAGGTGGCCGTCATCAACCAGACCTTTGCCAACGAGTTCTTTCATTCTGACAACCCGCTCGGCAAACATCTGTGGCTGGGTAAGGGGCGCATCCCGTGGCAAGTCGTGGGCATCATCGGCGATGTTAAGAACGCAGGTCTCTCGACGCCGGCCCAACCCGAAGTGGATGTCCCTTTCGCCCAACTCCCCTGGTCCAACATGAACCTGCTCTTGCGCACCCGAATCTTAAACGGACTGTCCCTCGTCGGCCCAGTGCGCAAGCAGATCTTCCGTCAGGACCGCGAACAGTCCATTACCGACGCGCAAATGCTCCCGGAGCTGGTCGGCGAGTCGCTCACGCAATCCCGCCTCTCGATGAACGTGCTCGCGATCTTCTCCGCGTTGGCCTTTCTGCTGGCGGCCACCGGAATTTACGGCGTAGTCTCTTACGATGCAGTCAAGCGAAAGCAGGAGTTTGGAATCAGAATAGCTTTGGGCGCCACCCGTCGCCAATTAGTCGGGCGAGTGCTCCGCCATGGCCTGGGAATCGCCGCGCTTGGGATTGCAATTGGCCTGGCCGGCGCTCTGGCAGTCACGCGCCTCATGGTACATCTCTTATTCCAGGTCAGCACCTACGACGTCTGGGCCTTCCTCCTCGGCCCGCTGCTTTTGATGCTGATTGCCTCCGCCGCGTCCCTTTTTCCGGCTCTACAGACCACGCGCCTGGAACCCGCCGGAATCTTGCGAACCGAATAGCCAAAGCAACTAGCTCATTTGGCTCAGTCTCGGTAATGCTTTGAGAGCGAATCGATGCTGATCCCGAGCCGCGCACGTGAGTAACGCGGTTGATTGAAGTACTGGCTCGCTCTGCAATCAAAACACTCTTCGCTTCTCGTAAACTATCGCTAGAGGTACTAGCGCGATGAGCAATTTGCAAAATAAAATCCGCGATCTTTCCCCCGCGGAGAAGCTCGAGCTGCTTGATGTGCTCTGGGAGAGTCTCGAAGCGGACGCGCCGCTACTGACCGATGAACAGCGGGACGAAATGGATTATCGGATTGGCAAGTATAAGCGCAATCCAGGCGAGGTAATTCCCTGGGAGCAAGTCAGGTCAGAACTGTTTAAAAAGCAGTGACGCTGCCCGTCGTATGGCTGCCGGAAGCTAACGCGGAACTTAAGGAGCGCTGGCAAGGTATGAGAGCATCCGTCCGGAACTCGCGACGTATTTTGCTGATGCCGTGCAAGAAGCCGTCGAAAACATTGCGGCAGCGCCTCTGCGCTTTGCCGTAATCGATAAAGGACGACGACGGGCAGGCATCCGCCGGTTCCCCTACGGACTATTTTTTCTGCTGGAAGATACCCAAATTGTGGTGATCGCCTGTTTTCATGGAAGGCGTCACCCCAAACATTGGCAACTACGCTGACAGTTTTCTTGTAGCCCCGTTATCTTCCGACCCGCGAGTCATCAGCGCAACAAGCCTTTTACACCGCCGCAGTCGTTCGCGCCAGGGGCTCCGGTTCTTCCCGCGGTTGCACATTGTTATTGAAGCTGTAACCGAATCCCCGCACCGACCGGATCAACGACGGATTCGCCGAGTCCGTTTCGATCTTCTGTCGCAGCCGCAAAATGTACACGTCAACCGTCCGGTCGGTCACCGCGCGGTCATGACCCCACACCGCATCGAGTAACTGCTCGCGGCTAAACACCACACCCGGGCGGCTCATCAGAAATTCCAGCAGGCGAAACTCCGTCGCCGTCAGCGTGAGCAATGCTCCATCCAGCCTCACCTCGCAGCTGCTGCGATCGAGCTCGAGCGTCGCCGCCTTGAGCACCCGGCTGGCAGTCGCTTGACCGCGAAACTGTATTTTGACCCGCGCGATCAGTTCCCGGATGAAGAACGGCTTTACGATATAGTCATTGGCCCCAAGCTCGAGCCCCACAATGCGATCGGTTTCCGACGCACGCGCCGTCAGAAAAATCACCGGAATGTGTGCCAGTTCGGGATGCTGGCGAATACCCTTGCAAATGTCCAGACCATCCGAATCAGGCAGCATGATATCGAGCAAAATCAAATCCGGGCGCTCGCGGCGGCAAAGGTCGATCACTCCTCGTCCTGTCTGCGTACCGATTACCGCAAATCCCTCTTTTTCGAGGTTGTATCGCACCAGCGCATACAAGTCGGCATCATCTTCGATCAAGGCAATTTTTCGCAAAGTCATGATCCTCAAACAAAGCGTAATCGAAGATCCATTACAATTATGTTACAGCTTTATAAATAGTCGGTCACTGCCCCGATCCAAACATCTTGGATTTATGCGAGCCTGGAATTTTGGATGTGACAGATGAACCAGTACGAAAAGCGCGCTGAACAGCAACGCAGATCAAGTCTGCGCTCTTCCATGACGATGTGGAGCGCCGGTGCTGCTCTGATTATCGTAGTCCTTCTCATTCTGGGCCTAAGCAGCTCAGCCCCGTCGAGTTTCTTCAAGAAGGGAGCAGTTGCCGCCGCCATTTTGCTGCTGCTGCTCCGGCAAGTGAGCCGGCTCTTAAGAAACCGCTCTCCTCGGGCCGCTCAGCCCGACCCCCAATCCAAACTGCACCTCGATTAAACGGACACCCATGGCGCGGACTCCGTTGCCGTCTGGGTACCCTATCCTTCTTTAACCCTGCGTACTCGTCCCGGCTGCTAGGATGAGTAAATATTTATGAAGGGTATCGTGCTCGCGGGAGGGACGGGAAGCCGTCTTCTTCCCCTTACCAAGATTACAAACAAGCATCTCCTGCCCATCTACAACAAACCGATGGTCTACTACCCTATCGAGACGCTTGTCGAGGCCGGCATCCGCGATCTTTTAGTTGTAACCGGCGGTAGAAATGCAGGCGACTTCCTCCGCCTGCTCGGCAACGGCAAAGAGTTCGGTCTCAAACGCATCAATTATGCCTATCAGGAAGGCGAAGGCGGTATCGCGGAAGCGCTCGCGCTTGCCGAAGATTTCGCCGAAGGCAGCAAAACTTGCGTAGTGCTGGGCGACAACATCATTGAACACTCCATCAAGCACGCCGTCGAAGATTTCCAGCGGCAAGGCCAGGGCGCAAAAGTCCTTCTCAAGGAAGTCGAAGACGCTGAGCGCTTCGGTGTCGCGGAGATTTCGGGCGACCGCATCGTTTCGATTGAGGAGAAACCTGCCAAGCCAAAATCGCATTATGCCGTTACTGGCATCTATATGTATGACGAGAGCGTGTTCGATAAAACGCGCACCTTGACACCCTCCAAGCGCGGCGAACTCGAGATCACCGATGTCAACAACGCATATATCAAAGAGGGCCGGATGAGCTTCAGCTTTCTCGATGGCTGGTGGACAGACGCCGGCACTTTCGATTCGCTTCTTCGCGCCAGCAGACTCGTCCACGAGTCACAGGTCAGCCGGCAACCTGCCGTCACCGGGGCGGCAGTACGATGAGCGCCGCCGCACTGGGAGTTCTTGAATCCGGAGTAGAGATCGAAGTTCCCGCCGCTCAGCCGGGCATCGGTAAAGTGATCTTGTCGCCAACTAGTGGCGACCTCATCGACGGCGTAAAACTCCAGCCGTTCTCACTCTGGCCGGACGACCGCGGATACTTCCTCGAAATCGCCCGCTTAGGCCAGGGACTGGTTGCGGATTTTCCGGCCGCCGGTTCTCAGGTCTCCGCCGCGCTGAACTATCCGGGCATCATCAAGGCCTTTCACTTTCACCGTTTTCAAACCGATTTTTGGGTGCCCACCGCCGGCTTGCTGCAGGTCGCTCTGGTGGATCTGCGGCGCAGCTCCAAAACGTATGGCGCCAAGAACACCATCTACCTGGGTGCACTGCGTCCCTGGCAGCTGCTCATTCCGCCTGGCGTCGCTCACGGCTACAAAGTGATTGGCGAGCAGCCGTCAGTACTCGTCTATCTCACTAACCGTACCTACGATCCCCAAGACGAGGGCCGCATCCCTCACAACGACCCCTCCATCGCCTACGATTGGGAGCTGCAGCATAAATGAAATTAGTCGTTACCGGCGGAGCAGGTTTTATCGGCTCTAGTTTTGTGCGTATGGGCTTGCGTGAAGGTTGGGCCGATCAAGTGATCAACCTCGACAAGCTCACCTACGCAGGCAATCTGGAAAATGTACTCCCGGTCGCCGAACACCCCGGCTATCGCTTTGCTCAAGTCGATATCGCAGATGCAGCGGCCATCGACCGCCTCTTTGCTGCTGAGTCGCCGGATGCCGTGGTGCATTTTGCCGCCGAATCACATGTCGACCGAAGCATCCACTCGCCCGCGCCTGTCATCCAGACCAACTTTAACGGCACGTTCACTTTGCTCGAAGCAGCCCGCAACCACAAGCTCGCGCGTTTCGTGCATGTTTCCACCGACGAAGTCTACGGCAGTATTGATCCGCCGCATGAGGCCGATGAGTCTTACCCGCTGCGTGCCAGCAGTCCATACTCTGCCTCCAAAGCCGGCTCGGATCTGCTTGCTCTTTCCTACGCGACAACCTACAAATTAAATGTCTCGGTCACCCGCGCTTCTAACAATTACGGACCGTATCAATTTCCCGAGAAATTAATTCCGTTGATGATCTCGAACGCCTTGGAAGACAAAGCGCTCCCGATTTACGGCGATGGACAACAAATTCGCGATTGGCTCTACGTCGAAGATCATTGTCGGGCGATTCGCACCGTGCTCGAAAATGGGCGTTCCGGCGAAATCTACAACATTGGCGGCAACTGCTCGCTGCCCAACCGGGAAGTGGTTGACCGTATCCTGCAAGCCACCGGCAAACCCGCTTCCTTAATCACCCGCGTCGCCGATCGCCCCGGTCACGACCGCCGCTACGCTTTGACCAACGCTAAACTAACTGGCGAAACCGGCTGGCAACCCCAGGTCACCTTTGATCGCGGCCTCGCCGCCACAGTCGATTGGTATCGCGCAAATCAAGATTGGGTTAAGCGCATAAAAACCGGCGAATATCGGCATTTTTACGATCTAAATTATTCTAATAGGGCCGAATAGCCCGTGTAAGCTAGTTATAATTTCAACTGGAGAACTTAAGTTATCAGTGGATCGCTTCGGGCATTCGGCAACTTCGTTGGATGAGTTGAGGCAGATCCGGGACGACGCTCGCCGGTCTAAATCTCTAACTGACCTTCGTTCCTATTTCGAGCGAGTGCAGGAACTCCGCCGCGTTCACTCCGACAACTTCGATATTCAGTTGGTTGTTGCCGAAACGCAGGATGAAATTATCAGCCGCGCCCGCGATCTGCGTAGCCGCACCGGGGTTGAACTAGGCGTCGAGCTTGTACCGGATGAGGCACTTACTAAGTCAGCCCTAGCCTCCCCTCATCGCCAGGAGCATGTCGAAGAGACTCTGGCCGGCGAGCCTGATGATCTCCCGCTTAGTAGCCAAAGTTGGCGCCGTGCCACTTATGTTGCGCTTTTCCTGATCGCCGCTGTTGGTATCGTCTTTGTCTACCTGGTGCAGACTGCCCGGCGAATTAATCTATCCCCACCGCCGCCGGAAGCGCAAACGCAGTCCAAGGCCCCCGTCGCTAATACTGCAGACTCGGCAGCTCCCACATCGCCGACCATGCGTCTCTACACGGATTTAATTCCGGGAACCGTTTCGGTGGATGATGGTGAAGCGGCGGATCTGAAAGACGGTGAACTGATACTCGATCATCTGGAACCAGGCCGCCACTCCATCAAGGTCGCCGGCCGCAGCGGTTCCGCCGAGTTCAGTTTCGATGTCGCTGATAAAACAGCGCCGCAAATTGTTCCACCAGTCGCCGCGACGAATGCCATGGCGGTAGCCGTTTCTGCCCAGGACGGTAAAGCTCACCTATTAAGCAACCTGCCACAGCTGGATATTTCGATCGATGGCAAGCCGGTTGGACAAGCCGGCGCGGACGGTTTGTCGATCGATAGCCTGGGCGCCGCCGATCACGAATTGCAAGTCGCTCAGGCCAACGACCGGCAGCGCTTTGTTCTCACTTACAGCAAGGCGCCCGTGCTCACTGTTTTCGTCAAGTCCGATCTCAATGCCGGCTTCGTCACGATCAATACGCGGCAAGACGATGTGACGATCATCATCGACAACAAACCTTATCGGCGCAAGACCGATCACGGACTGATTCGTCTTCCGCTCAAGGTAGGCAGCCACGTCATCTCCGTACACAAGGATGGATTCGCCGATCCTCCGCCGCAAAGCCTCGATGTAGTGAAAGGTCAGGACGCCGAATTAACTTTCGATTTGATTCCAGCGCCAGTCCAGAACCTCGCGTCGTTGCAAATCCACGGAGCAGCCCCGGGAACCGCCATCCTGGTCGATAATGCGCAAATGGCAACGGCCAACGCTCAAGGCGATGCCGCTATCGACGATCTGAAAACCGGCGCACATTCGGTGGAACTCAAGCTTGACGGTTCCATTCCCAAGAAATTCGAACGTAACTTCGAGGCTGGTACACCCGTGACGATCAGGGGCACGGACGCAGTACTCGATAAATTAGCCGCCGAAAGTAAGCCGGCCGAAACGCCCGCCCCCACGCCCGCGGAACCGGCCAATACTGCTTCCGCTACGGCGCCCGTCGACATCCCCGGAGAACAGGTGCGGCGCGGCGGCGGATTCGTTCATTACGCGACACCCAAAAGTCCTGGCAGTTATTCCTTCGAGGCTCACGGTAAAATTGGCGGTTTCCTCAAACACGACAAGTTACAGTGGTACGCCGGCTACGAGAACAGTGAAAACTACGTCATGTTTTCTGTCGACGGCAAGCACGCAACGGTGCGCGCCATGCGTTCCGGCAAAGCCGTCGAAGTGAATCGCGTGCCCTTCGATATCAATTCTGATGAATGGGTGCAGGTCTATATGACGGTCAAGGCAAACGGCATCAGCACCAAAATTAAAACGCCCGCTACCGATTGGAATGATTTGGGAACCGTCTCGAGCGACGGCCGTGACTTCACGCAGGATAAGGTCGGCTTCTACATCCCCGGAAACGACGAAGTGGCAATCGCTCATTTCCATTTCGCCGGTCATCCCTGACTCGCAAGGTGATTGGTAACTTAGGTAATTGAGGAAACCTGATCGTGGACGAGCGCGCATTTTATCGCGAAACACAAGCCGTTAAACCTGCGACGCTAAACTGCAGTTATTGCCGAACCAGCAACACCTACGAGCTGCGCTGGCTCGTGCGGCGTAAAGTGGACAAGCTTCCCAGGAACGCAGACGAGCGGGACCGCGCGAAATTTAGCAAAGCCGCCAGCTACATGGTCTTGCTCGACGACAAGGCGACCTGCAAGGAGCCCCGCTGCCGCCGAACCTTCGAAATTTCCGGCATAAAAACTACCGCCTTCCTCACCGACTGACTTGCCGGGTGGGCTTCAGTTCCGCAACTGCAACCGGCTAATTAAATCCCTTTCAGGAAACCCTTCCTGCGCGTGTAACCGGTAACTACACGAAACATCGCCACATCTACTTACCCAGGGGAGGCACCCGAAATGGTGCAAGCACAAAAGTCCGCCATTGCCTGGCTGGCTATCGCGGGAGCGTCTTTGCTCGTTTCGAGCCAAACATCATTCGCGCAGGAAGATCCGCCGTCTCGCGTTGCGCGGCTGAATTACACAACCGGCAATGTTTCAATGGAGCCCGCGGGCGTCGACGATTGGGGGCCCGCCGACGTCAACCGGCCATTTACCACCGGCGACTATCTGTATGCGGATCAAAACGCTGCTGCGGAACTGCATTTGGACGTGGCCGTGATCCGTATCGCATCCCAAACCAGCTTTGGATTTCTGAACCTGGACGACCGCACCGTGCAGCTCAAGCTGACCGAGGGCGACATGTATATCCGCGTCCACAATTTTGCGCCGGACCAGGTGTTTGAGGTGGACACGCCGAATGCGGCCGTTAGTCTGCTGCGCGATGGCGTATATCGCTTCCGGGTCGACGCCAATGGCAGCATGAGCTTCGTGGTGGTGCGCCAGGGTCAGGCTCAGATCACGGGCCCCGGTCAGGCATTTACTTTGAATGCCGATAACAGCGCTACGCTCACCGGGACCGATCAACTCGCCTACGACATTGAAGTCGCGCCGCAGCCCGACGAATTCGATCAGTGGTGCCGACAGCGTGATGCGCGTGAAGTGCAGCTTGAGTCAGCACGCTACTTGCCGCCCACCATGATTGGCTATGAAGATCTGGATGCCAACGGAGTTTGGCAGGAGACCGGCGCGTACGGTGCAGTCTGGTATCCCCGGACTGTTTATGCCGGCTGGGCGCCGTATCAAAATGGCCACTGGGTATGGATCGCGCCTTGGGGTTGGACCTGGGTCGACAGCGCGCCCTGGGGTTTTGCGCCCTTTCACTACGGACGCTGGGCTTATATCGGCAATCGTTGGGGTTGGTGCCCTGGTCCGGTGATCGCGCGCGGACCTGTGCGCCCCTATTATGCTCCGGCTTTAGTCGCTTGGTTTAGCAACGGGCCCCGCGGGGGCTCCGGTAGCGGTGCACCCAGCCTCGGTTGGGTGCCGCTCGGCTGGGGCGAAGTCTACACGCCCGCCTATCGCTGCTCCCCCCGTTACTTCAAGAGCGTTAACGTAAACAATACGCGTATCGTAAACACGGTCAACATCACCAACGTGTACCAGACCGTCTATGTCAACAAGCAGGTATATAAGCAGCAATTCGCCAACGTGCGCGCGCCGAATGCTGTGCTGACTATGCGGCAAGCTGCTTTTGCCAACGGCCAGTCAGTGCGGCAGACCGCAACACCAGTTCGACAAGCAGAACTGGCCCAGTTACAGACCGCCCGGCTAGTCGCGCCGCCAGTTACACCGGCACACCAGGCTCTCGTCTCCGCGCCTGCCGGACGGCCGATTCCACGACCTGCCCCGCAAGTCGCGCAGCGGCAAGTGGTGGCTAGAAGCACGCCGCCCGCGCCGCGAGTCACGACGCCCACAGTCCCGGCCGCACCTCCGAACGTTCGCCAAATATCCGCCGTACGGCCGGTTGTAGTCAAACCGGGCGAGCGTGTAGGAACTAAAGCCAATGTGGCTGACGTTAACCGGCCCAATGGCACTGCGCGTCCACAACCCGTCGCGCAGCCGCCCGTCAACCCGCGCACGATGCCACCCAACAATTCTCTGGATGCGCGGCCAAACAACCCCGCAAGCGTTCCGCCGGGCGTGCGACCCGTGCGGCCGGGCAATCCATCCCCAGCCCCCACTCAGCGGCCCGCTGAGCGGGCTCCCCAGCCAAAACTCCAGTCCGATTCGCCGCGAACCAACCATCCGGAGCAGCGGCCCAACCCAGCCGAACGGAGCCAGCCCAAGCTGCAGCAGCCAAAACCGGAGCAGCAGCCCGTTCCCGCGGAACGAAGCCAGCCTAAACCAGAGCAGCCCAAACCAGAGCAGCCCAAGCACGAAGCCCCGCCGCCGCAACCCGAACACGCGCCGCCGGCTCACGAAGACCACGGCTCGAAGGACACCAAAAAATGAGTCACAAGCTAATTGCGCAATTACCTCAATCACTTACCTGAAAACGCTTGGTTCGGCGTGCTACCGTGTCTGTCGCCACCAAGATTTTCATGTCCACTACAGCCCAAATCAACGCTAATCGGCAAAACGCCGCTCTTTCCACCGGCCCCAACACTGATGCCGGTAAATCCCGCTCGTCTCTCAACGCCGTGAAAACCGGACTCACCGGCCACACCGTTTTGTTGCCGACCGATGATGCCGAAGCCTATCGCGCTCATGTCGCCCGCCAGGAAGCTCGCTGGAAGCCAGCCAGCGACGAAGAACGCACACTCGTCCAGATGCTGGCCGACACCCAATGGCGTCTCCTCCGTATTCCCTCCCTTGAATCCGGCATTTACGCTCTCGGCCGCCTGGAATTCGCCAGCCTCTTTCCCGAGTTCGATGAAGCTGAACGCAACGTTCTCCTCAACGCGCACATCTTCCGCACCTATAAACGAGAGCTCTCCAATCTCACTCTGCAGGAATCCCGCCTCCGCCGCCAGCTTGAAAAGGACACGCTGCAGCTGGAAGCGCTTCAGCAACAGCGCGCCGAACACAAGCAGGCCGTCATCCGGCACTTGACCCTTCAATACCGCCAAGCCCAGGAAACAGACTTACCCTTCATCCCAGCCGCATTTGGCTTCGAATTTTCACTTGAAGAAATCGAACAACGCGTGCTGGACGAAACCCGCCTCGGATGGAAAACCGCCGCTACCCAAGCCATGGCGCTGGAGGCCCTCGAAAAACACGCCGCCTGACGCAAGCACGCGCCGAGTCCTTAAGCCACCGGGACCAATTGAAAACTATGCGTCTTCGGCTGCGCCGCGTCATGCCGCTTTTGCAGAATCGCTTCTTCCAAAGCATCGGCCGATTTCATCGCGTCCGCCGTCGCCGACAGGTTATACGAAGCCAGCGGCACTTGTACATTCCGCCAGCGATCGTTATGCACGTTGCAATGCGCAACCGTCAGCTCGTAGACTTCTTTCGCCTGCTGGCTCATCGGCGTATCGAGCAGAGCTAGATTGACGCCATGTGCCAGTTCGCCGTCGTTGAACGTGCCGACTTTGGTACCGTCGATTTTCAGCGTGTAGACACCGCTCTTGAGGCCGCTGACCTTGAGAGATTCGTCGTTGATCGCTTCCGAGACATCGGAGCTGCGCAGCACAAGCGGCAGCGGGCCAATGCCCCAGGTGCCCGACCAGGCGGCGAACGGCAGCGGTAGCGCGTCGTCCTGTTCGGTCCAGGCAAGACCGTTGGCACTAGTCAGATCCGTGACGCGGGCATGCTCAACGGAGGTTACTTTTGGATGGGTGCCCGCCGCAATGGCCAGCGCCGATACATCTGGCCGCGCATGCCACGATTTGAGAAGCGCTTCGGCCATGATCAGATGTCCGGCAAACCCGGGATGCACGCGATCTTTGATAATCTCCGGCGCTTGAACTGGATCGAGTTGCTCGGCTTTGCGCAGCATGGCCACCACTGGCGTATTCAAATCCGCCACGTTTAAGCCTTGCTGCTCCGCGTAATTCCCGATCCACTTGCTGAAGCTGATCAGGACCTGGTTATAGCCGCCAGGGAAGTTGGGTTCTCGCGTAACGTCGTCATAGGGAGAAGGCTGGATGGCGGTGATGCGAATACCGGGCAGCGACGATTTGACGGTATCTACGATATGCCGGTAGCCGTCGAAGAAGGTGCGATCGGTCGCCTCGCTTTCGGCGCGATACAGGCCATCGTTCATGCCCAGCATGATCGTCATTACCGTTGGTTTGTAGGGAAGAACGTCCCGGTTGAGCCGCACGTCGATGGGGCCGCCGCCACCGCCGCTCACCTTATCGCCGCCCCATCCCGAATGGACGAACGTGACGGCAAGATCCGGATAACGGGTCACGACATAGGTTTCTGTAATAACGGTGTAGAGGCGCTGATCGGTGATGCTATCGCCATAAAAGACCACCCGATCGCCGCTCTTCAGCGAGAACGTGTCGGTGGCCAGGCCCGGCAGGCCGCAAAGCAGAAGTGTAAAGACAAGACGGAGGCGAGATCGCATGCAGGATCATAGTATCAACGCTCAAAAAAGGAGCTGGCGATGACCAAAGAAGCTCTTTTCGGCTTCCTTGATCAAGCGCGTTTAGCGGTGGTCTCGAGTATTTCGCCCGAAGGAGCGTTGCAAAGCGCGCTGGTCGGCATCGCTGTCAGCGAGCGTCTGGAGATTGTGTTTGACACGCTGAGCAGTACCCGCAAATATCGCAATTTGCTGCAACACGCAAGCTGCGCCGTCGTAATCGGCTGGGATAACGAGACAACTGTTCAGTTCGAAGGAGAAGCGAGACTACTCGAAGGCGAGGAACGGGAGACCTATCAAGCGGTCTATTTCCGCAAGTGGCCGGATGGAATGGAACGACTGAGATGGCCCGGGATTTGCCATTTCGTCATTCGGCCGGTCTGGATTCGCTACAGCGACTATAACCAGGCAACTTACGAGATCACCGAATGGCGATTCTGAAACTGTCTTGCATATGAGACCCGTATTCCCAAAAACGAACAGACCACCGAAATCCCTTCCTGCCATCTCAGAGACTTACACTAGGTCCTCCAGATGCACAAGGAGACAGCCGAGGAAACTATCCGATGTTCAAAACAGGTAGTTGGCTGGCTGTCGGGCTTCTGTTATTGGCAGGAAGCATGCGCTTGCAAGCTGACGAAGAGGGCTGCCGGGCAAATCACAATCATGGCTGGTGGGGCGATGGGGCGAGCTTCGCGCAAGTCCGGCAGGAACGCCTGCCAGCAGCGGCATTTAATTCGGTCGACCCCGGCCAAAACGGCTCGATTCGCATACATGGCTGGAGCGATGCCGATGTACTGGTGAAAGCCTGCATTCAGACTTCGGCCTCCAATGACTCTGAGGCACGCGATCTGGCGTCACAGGTGAAGATCACCCAGGGCGCCGGGCACATTGAAGCATCGGGGCCATCGAGTCACCATAACCGCAGTTGGAGTGTTTCGTACGAGATCTGGATGCCCCGTGCGTCGGAAACAAAGCTGGAAGCGGAAAACGGTTCAATCAGTGTGGACGGGCTCGCTGGCCGATTGCGCTTTCATACCACGAATGGCTCGGTGGAATTGCGGGACGTTGGTTCGGATGTGTCGGGGGACACCACCAACGGTTCAATCACTTTGGAAGTGGCGCAAGTTGACCGTTCTGGCAGCGGACTACGTTTCGAGACCACGAACGGCGACATACGGTTAGAGTTCCCCGAGAATTTTGCCGCGCGCGTGCAGGCTTCGACCACCAATGGCACGATTAAGACAGATTTTCCGGTGACGGTGAATGGAGAGATCGGCCGGCACGTCGAGTTTACGCTCGGTCAGGGAGGCCCCGAAGTAGAGGCAAAGACCACGAATGGCAGCGTCCATATTACGCGGCGCGGCTAGCCGAAACGGAACTGCGCGTCAGCAAGCGTTTCCTAAATCTGCGAATAAGAAGTCGGGTTCAGGATCAGGTTCGTTACATTCGAGACGATCGGTTCGTAATTGAATTTAGACGAGCCGACCAGCTTCTTCCAGCCGGGGTCGGCGCCGAAGGCCTTCCACTTGGCAGTGAGCTCGCCGAGATCCGGAAAGCTCAGCATATACGTCAGATTGGGCAGCCGGGGCCCGATGAGAGCGTCACCGTAAAAGACGGACCAGAAGCCGGCATGTTTGAAAGCGTCGAATTCGCCGCTGTTGAACATTTCCACTTTAACCTGGTGGTCGTGGTTGGACGGACTCTCGTATGTGCGCAGTTGGAAAACCCGGTCGCCGTGCTGGGCGGTAACCGGCGGCACGGTGAGCTTGGGATAGCCCTCAAAGGCAATCAGCAGCTTGCTCTCGACCCGTTCGTAGGGCGGCTCTTTGGCAGGCGCTTTGAGAAACGCTTCGCCTTTGCGCTGGTACTCGTCATCATTGGCGAGCGCGAATTCAGTGGTAACCAGTTTTTCCAGAGAAAGGCTGGGCATGAGCAGATAAAGCGAGGGCGTTTCCGGACCTAAATACAAGTCGAAGGCGCCGACCGGCGTGATCGCCAGTCGGTTCAAGGCCGGAATGAGCGCTTCGGCCAGGAAAGCGCTTAGAAGCTTCTGCTGCGGGCCGGACACGAGATGGTAGCGGCGGAGTTCGTAAAATTCGCGCCCCGCGGCGGAATTCTGGGCTTCCGCCAAACGAATGGCGGGCGCGGCGGCGAGAGCGGTGAGAAAACGGCGTCGTTGCATATCTATTGGAGGATACCGTTTCCGGGTGACGGAGGATTTCACCTGCTCAGGGCATTGCCGAAATCTGCGGCAGCGGGTGGAGCGCTTTTGAACTGAGCCAGGCAGTGCGGACCGCGGTGATAGCAGGTGTAACCGACTGCCCTGCCCGCTCGAAGGTAACGATTTCGAGAGCTGGGTTCTCGCTGAACGTAAGCGTCACGGTCTTCTTGCCGGCGCGTGTTTCGGCTTCGAGCGAAACCTGCTCGCCAGGCTTGTGTTTAGCGAGCCAGCTGTCGAGATCGGAGGAATTCTTGATTTGCTTGCCGTCCCAGCGCTCGATACGGTCGCCGATGTCGAGACCGGCTTTGTAGAGAGGCGAATCGCGCAGGGTGTTGCTTGCGATCTCGGCGCCCTTGTCGGCGAAATTGATATTCCTGGCCCCAAGCCAGACCGCTCCGACGTGTTGCTTGCGGAGCACCAGACCGGCTGAGGCGAGAGCGGCCGAGTAATCGAGCGGTGTCTTGCCATAAACGTGCTCGTCGAAGACCTGCCGGGCGAAATCAGGGTCGCCGATACTTTCGCCGAGCGCTTGTTGAAGATCGCCGAGTGTGTAGGGCTTATTGATATCGGGATGTTCGCGCCACATGGTACGCATCCAGTCGTCAAGCGATTTGCCCGGAAAATGCTGGCGGATCATGAGGTCGAGGCCGAGGGCAAGGGCTTGGCCATACGTGTAGTAAGAGATGAAGGTATTTGCAAAATTATTGGTATCGATGGACCGCGCGGCATCGACGAAGGGAGCAAGCTGGCTCATCTCAACAACGTTGTGAACGAGGCGGCCCGGCGCGGTCAGCACAGCGTTGACAGCAGGTCCCATTTCGGAGGCAAACTCATCAAGCGTGGAGAAGCCGGCGCGCTTGAGCGTGAGAATGCCGTAATAGTTGGTAAAACCTTCGGCAAACCAGAGTTCGCCCGACATGTCGGCGCGATCGAAATCGAAAGGCTCGAGCGATTTAGGACGGATGCGGCGGACATTCCACGAATGGAAGAACTCATGCGAAACGGTACCGATGTCGCGGGTTGAATCGCCCTTGAGCGTAAGCGGGCCGGAAATCACCGTCGAGTCGCGGTGCTCCATGCCGTCGAAGGAGGCATATGGTAGATAATCTACCAGAAAGGTATAAGTGCCAGTGTCATATTTAGGAAATGAACCGAAGACGCCTTCTTCCTCGAGCACGACCGCCTGGCACATCTGGGCGAACACTTTGGCTTCGGCCTCGGTGCCGCGCTGATGAAGCGCAAGTCGGAAGGTCTGGTTTTCGATTTTCCATTCCGGCTGCTGGTGATCGCTCAGCTCGATGGGCGAATCCATGAGCTGTTCTAAATTCGGAGCAGACCACGTACCATCCGGTTCAGGGGCAAGTTCGGTAGCTGCTCGCCAGTTTGAACCTTCGGGGACCACGAAGGAGAGCGACACGGGGGCATTTTCAAAGCCACGCGCCCAGATGAGAGCCGCCGGCGGGTTAAGGTGCGCGTGCGTGCTGTCGATGGCGGCGTACGTGCCGTCCACGCGGTCGCCGTAGAGGGTGTATTCAACGATGACGGTGCCGTTCGCGCCCGAGACGTTCCAGCCAGATGGGTCTGGATGAGTGACTGCAAGCGACTGGCCCGCTGGCCCAAACGGGTGAAGCGAGTAAACGTTCTTGGCGAACTCATGCAGCGCATACCGGCCGGGTGAAGAGCGGCTCATGCGTAATTCGAGCGGCTGTTCGGTGACGCCCGAAAACGTCGCACGGATAGTGGCCTCGTGATGAGCGGCATTATCGAAGCGCAGTTCGTATTTGACAGATTTCTGAGCGTACAGCGGCAGCGCCACCAAAAGGAAGGAGAAGAATATGTTCAAAGAAACGCACCTGCGGAATGGAGCAGTATAACAGTGGGGGAATTACTCTGCTCGCAACGCATGCATCGGGTCGAGGCGTGCCGCACGGCGTGCCGGAACGATTGCTGCCACTAGCGCGACCGCAACTAGAATGGTCGCGGCAGCGAATTCCACTCGGGGATCGTTTACTTTAATCCCGAACACGAGGCCGCGGGCGAATCGAGCGAGCATAAGTGCGGTAATGCCGCCGGAGATAACGCCCAAGGAGGTAACCAGCAGTACTTCGGACAACACAAGTTTGAAGATGTCGGTCCGAAGTGCTCCTAAAGCGGTACGAATGCCGATTTCGCCGGTACGCCGGGTGATGTCGTATGAGAGTAAGCCGTAGATGCCGGCGGAGGCCAGCAGGATCGCCAAAACGCCAAACGCCCATCCCAGACGAGCCAGCAAACGATCGGTACCGAGAGTCTGGTTCAGCAGGTCGTCGGCAGTCTGAATTTTGTCGAGGTGGATTCTGGAATCTTCGGCAGTCACGGCAGCCCGCAGATCAGCGAAAAGCGACGTCTGCTGGTTCTTGATCCGCAGCAGAAAGCGTGTCGTGAAGGGATGATCGTCGTGTTGTAACGCGGGCAGGTACCACATGAGGCTTTCTCGCCGAAGGTTGGTTCTAACGTCCCGGACGACGCCGATAATGCGATAGGCCGTCTTGCCCGACTCATCGGAAAGGTAAACGTTGCGGTCGACGGCGGCGTGATTGGGGAATACGCGTTTGGCAAACGTTTGATTGACGACGATAACCTTCGGAGCAGCGGCGTTATCGCGCTCGCTGAAATCACGGCCGGCAATGATCGTGGTCCCGAGGGTGGTGAAAAAGTTCGGGCCGACATAATCGTAGATGCCGTGGCTCAGATCAAGGCTCACCGGATGAAACCCATCCGCTTCGAAGCCGCCATCGGAGTTTCTGCCGGAATCGATG
>DATAYL010000262.1:0-4315 GCA_036272575.1 Bryobacteraceae bacterium
TTATCGAATGCTCCTCAAGAATAAGAAGGAACCGTGGGGTCAGACTGTCAGCAGGTTCATCGATCCAGAAGGGATATTGGTCGGGATTACGTTTACTCCTTCGATGCGCGGGAAGAAATAGCCGGATCTCAGAATTCACGGATCAGGAGCATGTCTGATGAAATTTAAACGTGACGGGAACCGCTTCGAGTTGTGCTCTTGATACCGGGTTATCGTAGAGTGGCTTCGCAGGGGCTAAGCGTCGCCCGCTAAGAGACCACTTTCGTGTCGCTGACTGACGAATATCGGAGGCAATATGCGTGGCGAGACTGGAAGCGAGCGCTGTCGTTGTGCCCGACTTTACCTGGTCAGCATGTGCTCGACCTTGGTTGTGGGCCTGGAGATATCTCCGCTGAACTCTCGGCCCGCGGACTTTCTGTTATCGGTATTGATGAGAGCGTTGAACTTCTGACCGCAGCAAAGGTGCGCTGTTCGGAGTGCCGATTTGAAAAGCAGGATCTTAAGTTCTTAGAACTGACTCCGGCCATATACGATGGAATTTGGTGTAGCTTCACGGCAGCTTATTTTGTCGATTTTGGAAAGATCTTTTCTCATTGGTCCTCGTTCCTGAAGGCGAAAGCCTGGGTCTGCATCACAGATATAGACGATTTGCTTGGTCACAAGCCTTTATCTGAGGGTACAGAGCGTAAGATCGCGGCGTTTTACGAAGAGGCCGTAAGCAGTGGACGCTACGACTTCAGGATCGGCGGAAAAATCGACTCCGCCCTTAGAGGCCAGGGCTTCAAAGTCACCTCAGTCACGCTCGAAGACCAAGAGCTTTCTTTCGACGGACCGGCGAGCCAAGATGTTGTTCAAGCATGGAAAGATCGCTTTCACAGAATGGGCGGCCTGAAAGCCTTTCTCGGAAGGGAGTTTCCCATTTTTCAAGACGAATTCATCCGGTGCATTTCCGCGAGAAACCATCGCTCGCTCTGCAAGGTTGTGTGTTGCGTTGGAGTTCGAACATAGAGTAGCGGCGCGTAGCGTGATCGCTTTCACGCGTCCTGCGTGGCGGTGCCTGGCTCGGTACGCCAAATAGCGTGCAAAGTCACCCCGGCCGACGAAGCAAATAGCTTGCACTTCTATCTATCCAGGCGGTACAAATAGATAGAAGCCAAAGCTATGGCCGATTTCTCCTCGAAGTCCGATCTTCCCCAGGGAACCCTGGACCTCCTCATCCTGAAAATTGTCGCCGTTCAGCCCGTGCATGGCTACGCCATTGCGCAGCGGCTCCAGCAAATTTCCGGCGAAGTCGTCCAGGTGCCGGGCGGTTCCCTGTATCCCGCCTTGCACCGATTGGAAAACCGGGGCTTTGTCAAATCCGACTGGAAGGAAACGGAAACCGGACGCGATGCCAAGTTTTATCGCCTCACAAATAAGGGGCGGGTGCATTTGGAGTGGCAGGCGGCAAGCTGGCGACGATTTGCCGGAGCCGTGGGCCTGATCCTTAATTTGGCTGAAGGAGGTGCTTGATGACGTGGTGGTCGGGCCTGCGGCGGCGAAACAAATTAGAGCGGGAGCTTGGCCGGGAACTTCAGTTTCACGTGACCGAAAGGATCTCAGAGCTTAAAAGCACCGGCTTAACTGAAGACGAGGCGCGTCGGCAAGTACGGCAGGAGTTCGGCGGCATTGAACAAGTGAAAGAAGACTGCCGCGATGCGCTCGGTCACTGGCTTGAAGATTTCGGAAAGGATCTGAGCTACGTTACCCGTACACTGCGCCGCAGTCCCAGTTTCCTCGCCGTCTCGGTGCTGTCCTTGGCACTTGGCGTCGGTGCGAACACCGCTATCTTTAGCCTCATCGACGCGCTCATGTTGCGCTCTTTGCCTGTGAAGGACCCCCAGCAACTTGTTCAGATCACACGCGTTGAGGCTGATGGCAAGCCAGTGTCGGTCTCATATCCTCTTTTTTTGTTTTTGCGTGACAATCTCAAATCGATTTCCGGAGCGGCTGCGGAAATGGAATCAAAGTCAGTAATCGTTATCAACGGCGTGGAAGATGTAGTGAACGCAGCACTAGTTTCGGCAAATGAATATTCCGTCCTGGGGATTAGGCCTCTCGTTGGAAGGCTGTTCGCCCCGGCAGACGACGAGATTGCTCCTGCGGCGACGAGGGCTGTCATCAGCTACCGTTATTGGCAACGTCGTTTCGGGTTAAACCCGGATGTCACTGGCAAGACTTTCACTGTCGAAGGCCATAAAAACGTGTTCCCGATTGTCGGAGTGACCCCTGCGGAGTACCACGGTGCCGTTGTTGGGAATGATCCCGACATCACGCTACCGCTCACAACGATGCTGAGTGCGGAGAACCTGAACGAACCGACTAACAACATGCTGCACATGATGGGGCGGCTAGCTTCCGGTGCTACGCTCCAGCAGGCAAACGCTGAGTTACAGGTGCTTTGGCAAAGTTTTAAACAGCGCGTAGCCGCAACTATTCCTGAAAGGGACCGCCCCATCATATTGCAACAGCGTGCAGCGGTTCTAAACGGACAAAACGGTTTCGATCCGCTTCGCGATCGCTACTCGCGGGCGCTTCTTGTCCTTATGGGCATCGTTTCTCTTGTCCTGTTGCTTGCCTGCGCGAACCTCTCAGGCCTATTGTTGGCGCGGGCAGTCTCTCGCGAGCGCGAGATCTCGATCCGCCTCGCAGTCGGCGCGAGTCGGAGTAGGCTGATTCGTCAGTTCTTGACTGAAAGCTTCGTCTTAGCCGCACTCGGCGGAGGTGCCGGCTTGCTGTTAGCGCGCTGGTTCAGTAACATCCTGGTGGCCACAATGGCAAATGGCGAGGCCGTTGCAATTTCCAGCGCGCCGGCTTGGCGAGTACTTGTCTTTACAGCCGCGATCTCACTGCTAGCTTGTTGTATCGCAGGAGTTACACCTGGTTTGCACAGCGTTCGGAGCCGCCTGAATTTGGGACTGCGCTCATCCACGAGCGCCGGCCATCAGCGGCTCGGCCAGGCGCTCGTGATCGCCCAGCTCTCGATTTCAATGGTGTTGGTGACGGCTGCAGCTTTGTTTGCGACGACTCTAGTCAAGCTCTACAGCGTGAACCGCGGTGTGCATACGGACGGCATTCTTACGTTTACTCTTCGAACCGACGGCAAATGTCCAGCGCAGCGTTGTAGTGCAGCGGCGCGTTCTCTGATTGACCGGCTAAATCAAATATCTGGAGTCGTTTCTGCAACTGCCGTCGATGTTCTCCCGATTAGTGGCAGTTTGTGGGTACGTGATATCGCCGTAGAAGGCTACACCTTCCGCTTAGGCGAAGATGAGACGGCGGCATTCAATGCGATCGCACCGAAGTACTTTGTGACCGTCGAAACGCCGCTTCTAGCAGGACGTGATTTCGGAAAACGAGACACAAGCGATTCCGGAAAAGTGGCAATCGTCAACGAAAGCTTTGCCCACTATTTCTTTGGTAAGGCCTCGCCGCTGGGCCGGAGAGTGACAAATCGGGGCGTGAGCTATGAAATTGTTGGCTTGGTTGCGGATGCAAAATACAGCAATCTTAAACAACCGGCACTCAAGACTATCTATATTCCTTGGACGCAGCGACCCGGCGAAGAACCTACAGATTTCAATTTCCTGGCACGTGTCATCAAAGGCAATCCAATGCGGCTGTCCGGAACAATCGAACTGCTCGTACGCCAGGTGGAACCGGCTTTGCATGTCAACACTGCCGCGGCTTGGTCAACGGTGGTCGACCAAACTATCGTTACGGAAAGAATCATGGCTGGGCTCGGCGGCTTCTTCGGACTGCTTGCTCTGATCATCGGTTGCATTGGGATCTTTGGTGTCACAGGGTTCCGTGTCTCGCGTCGTGTCAATGAGATCGTGGTGCGTATGGCACTCGGAGCTACCCGGGTTGGCATCTTGAAAATGGTATTTCGTGAAAGCGTGGCCATGCTGGTAACCGGATGCGTTGTCGGCGCATTCGCCGCGTTTGGTATGGCTCGTCTCGCGCGGGGGTTGCTGTTCGAGGTCAGCCCTGCTGACCCGAGAGTGTTTAGCATGGCGGCGATGGTGCTTTTATTTTCGGGCCTCCTAGCGGCGTGGCTGCCCGCGCGACGCGCCTCGCGAGTCGATCCGATGGCCGCCTTGCGTCACGATTGATCTTCGAAATTGTTCAAGTACCAACCTTTCTTACAGTTGCTCAAACGAAGATTTGCGCAATATGAGCACGAACCCGGCACAGCGTGACGAGTTATCATTTGCGGCAGTTCCTATGGAATGCCGGAAAAACCAGATACAGGGCCGATCTCACTGTACGATTA
>DATAYL010000263.1:0-3585 GCA_036272575.1 Bryobacteraceae bacterium
CATCGCACGCGGCGTATTTAGTTCGGTCCGTGATCTCGGGCGCAAGCTCATTCGCTACATCCGCGCCTATTCGAAAAGCGCACGCCCCTTCCATTGGAAGTATGCCGATGTCCGCCGGCGCGTAACACCATGCTAACGAACTCATCGCGACACGCCACTAGAGCACACCATTCTATCGGGGGGACACCCGCGCGCGAAAGCGCCGCTGGTCCTGGGCAACGAGGGAGCTGGCGTCGTGGAGGAGGGAGGGGAAAGTGCGTTTCCTCACGGTTCACGCGTAATGTTCACCGGGCCGTATGGCGTTTCGGAAAATGGAGCCTACAGTGAGTGGCTTGCTGTCCGAAAGGAAAACCTGTGCTTGATTCCCCACAACATCGAGGATGTTTCGGCGGCCGGTGTTCCCGTTGCCTTTCTCACCGCCCAGATGACGCTGAGCTTTGCAGGATTTGCGAGGGGAAAGACAGTGTTCTCGCCCGCAATTGGCGGGTCGGTCGGAAATGCAGTCACTCAACTGGCGAGGGCGCAAGGGGCGAAGCACGCGATATCGACGACCACGAATCATGCAAAGGCGCAACAAGCAGGCTCTCTCGGTTTCGATGAGGTGATCGACCTTTCTTTGGAGAAGCTTGGTGACGGCGTGCGCCGGATCACCGAAGGTTATGGCGCCGACATCGTGATTGACGCAATCGGCGGAGAAATCTTGGGCGAGGCTCTCGGCACGCTCGCGATGGGCGGAAATCTGACTACGTTGGGCTACGCCGCAGGCCGCAAGGCAACCATCGACGTCACCGATCTGATCTGGAAGCACGCGACATTGAGGAGCTTCTCCCTGTTCGCACAAGCTGCAGAAGCATGGCGCACCGCATGGAGCGTCATTTTTTTCCTACTTCACTCCGCCGCGGTCAAGCCTATCGTGGCAAAGACTTTCCCTCTCGCGGAGGCCGCAGATGCTCTGCGTTACCTCGTTGAGGGCCGCCCCTTCGGCAGGGTAGTTCTTACAGTCTGACGACATTGATAAGGGGAAAACATAACGGGTATTCCGCTTTAATCAACCAGCTCGGACGAGCTCACTCAGAGAAGGAATCAATGACAACAATAAAGGCGATTCGACTGGCTTCGCTGGTAACGGCAATCAATGTTCTGGTCGCGAGCGGCTTTTCGATCGCGGCGATCATCCGTCCGCAATACCTGGTCCCTACCGAATCCGTTCCAACGCAGGCGTCGTTGCTATTGGCGATGTACGCGGCGGCGCGCACAATTCCTCTGGCTTTGTTCGCATTGGGGGCGATCTACAAGCAGGCGACGCTTGCGTTGCTGATCCTGGGTGCGCTCGCCGGCGCGATGCAATTGCTGGATGCCGCAATCGGTCTGTTTGAGCATGATCTTGGGAAATGCGCTGGGCCGCTCTTTATCGCCGCCCTCCAATTCTTCGTGGTGTATCTACTTCACAGATCCGTGCGGATCACCCGCAAACCAAGCGCGGATAAACGCACGCTATGGGGGATTTCGAAATATTGATGGATGCGGTCATCCTGTTGGAAACCGTCTTTAGTGCTTACCGCGGATTTTCGCGGACGAAGACGGATTGGAGCGGGTCATTGCCTCTGCTGCGTCGAATCAATCACCGCGGGATGGATGCCAATGAAGAAATACAAGATCGCTATTCTGGACGATTACCAAAATGCGGCGCTTGAGAGCGCCGATTGGTCGGTACTCCAGGATCGGGCAGACATCGTCGTATTTCAGGACCACCTCGCCGATCCGGACGCCGTGATTGAGCGGTTGCTGCCGTTTGATGTCGTTTGTGTTATGCGCGAGCGGACCCCGCTGCCCCGTAACGTCATTGAGCGCCTTCCCAATCTCAAGCTCATTGCTTCGACGGGAGCTGTAAACGCGTCGATCGATGTGGCCGCCGCGGGCGATCATGGAATCGCAGTGGTTTACACGGGGTATAGGTCGGACCCGACGATCGAATTTACCTGGGCGCTGATCCTGGCCTGCGCTCGACATATTGTTACGGAGAGCAACTCTGTCCGATCCGGCGGCTGGCAGCAAACAGTGGGCCGGATCTCCGTGGAAAGACCCTGGGCGTTCTGGGACTTGGGCGGATTGGATCACAGGTCGCGCGGATCGGCAGCGCTTTTGAAATGAATCTGATTGCCTGGAGCCAGAACCTGACACCTGAGGCCTCCAATGCCGCAGGCGCAACCTTGATTTCCATGGACCACCTGTTCGAGCGGGCCGACATCCTGACGGTCCATTTGGTGTTAAGCGGCCGGACGCGCGGCCTGGTAGGGCTCGCGGAGCTCGAGAGAATGAAGCCAACGGCCTGGTTGATCAACGCATCGCGCGGGCCGATCGTCGAAGAGCAAGCTTTGATCAACGTGTTGAAGAACAAGCAAATCGCCGGCGCGGCGATCGACGCATTCGATATTGAGCCGCTGCCCCCGTCTCACCCCTTCCGGACGCTGGACAACGTACTGGCAACACTGCATATCGGCTACGTATCGCATGGTCTTTACAAGACGTTCTACGAGGATAGCGTCTCGAATATTCGGAAGTGGCTCGACACCCATTAGGCGCCAGCAGAACCATCTGTCCTATCACATCGGCCAGGCGGTGCTCGGACTCAAGTGATCGAGAGTGAAGGATCTGAAGTTGCGAGTTCAGAGCTTAGCAACAACGGAGAAAGATAATGATCAAAAAGCCTGAAGGCAAGACCGCGGTCATCACCGGCGGCACAGAAGGGATTGGCTTAGCCACGGCAAAACTTTTCGTCCAAGAGGGTGCCTATGTCTTCATCACAGCCGACGGCAGAAGGAACTCGACGAAGCCGTGAAGGCAATCGGCAGCAATGTCTCCGGCGTTCAGGGCGACGTTGCCCAACTCGCCGACCTTGCTCGTCTTTACGTGGAGGTTTCTAAGGTGAAATGGCGAGTCGATATTGTTTTCGCCAATCCCGGCGTTGGCGAATTTGTTCGCTTTGGGGCCGTCACCGAAGACCATTTTGACAAGCTATTCAACATCCAGTTTCGTCACGGGTATCGAACTGTTCGTTGACGGCGGCAGAGCCCAGATTTAATCGAGCGGGAGATTTTCGCTCCCCGACTCAGAAAGCGCCTCGCATACACAGCTTAAGCTGCCCGTGGGCAACGTCACAGCGGCCACTTGGCTGGAAAGTCGGCGTTGCTGTGGTTGAAGCATAGATGGCATGAGAAGGTCGACTCGGATATCAGCAGCAATGGGCTGGCGAGATCGAAAGCACTGCAGAGTGCGATTCGACACTGTAGATGAGCTCATGAAGGAATCTAACAAGTCTGAAGCGAAGCGTAAAGCAAAACATAGAACACCAAACCGCAGCGAGAGGATGCAGCAGGATGCGAAGCAGATGACGGATCTGATGGCGAAGCTGACTCGAAAGCCCACAACGGAGCCGGCTGCAGCGAAGGGAGAGAGTGGTCCCCGAGCTACGGAAATATATCCGGATCTCAACCGTCTGACGGTAGGGATTGATCTGGGCGACAAGCGGAGCACGTACTGCATTTTAGGGCTTGCGGGTGAGACGCTAGCGGAGGGAGATGTGGC
>DATAYL010000264.1:0-11695 GCA_036272575.1 Bryobacteraceae bacterium
TCTGAATCATGTGCCGATGGATTGATTCGGTATAGAAGGGTCAATATCTTACAATCCGCGAAGCCGCCGTTAGCGAAACAATGGAAGCGTTATGCAATCTGATCAATTTCGCCGAATGGCGCTTAGCTTGCCCGATGTCACCGAGTTTTCTCACATGGCTCATCCTGATTTTCGAGTGAACGGCAAGATTTTCGCAACTCTTGAGTGGCCCGATGAGTCCTGGGGTATGGTGAAGCTCAGTCCGGAAGAGCAGCGCTACTTCATTCAGACTTACCCGAATGTGTTTGTACCAGTCAAGGGCGCGTGGGGGCTCCAGGGAAGCACTAACGTGCGATTGAGCGCGGCCGAGACGCCTGTTCTAGAGGAAGCGATGACTGCGGCCTGGAAGAAGGCCCGGAGCGTGAAATCCCGTCCCCGGCGCGCCCGCTCATGAAATCCCGCTATTCCGCGCGAATCATTTGCTTCATGCGGTGATTCTGTGCGCGGTACCAGTGGAACAACCGCAGCAGTCAGTCGTGCCACGCTGGAGCGCTAAACAGCGGCCGAAACCCCGGTCAATTACTGGATTTGAACCGGGTGCCTACGTTCCCGGCGGGCCGCCAACAAGCGATTGCTCGTTTTCTTACCCGGTATTCAACCGTCATTGCTGGTCGGTCCGACTTGTTCGAGAGCATAACCGCCTTCGCTGGACCATTCATCGTCAACAGCACCGCTAGCGGATCGGCCGAACGGGCAAAAACTGAAATGGTATCCGGCAGTTTTTTTAAAACTCTCGGGATTGCGGCTGCGCGCTTGGGAGATCGCTGCAAGAATCCGATGACAACGTGAGCTCTGATGCGGTCGCGATGCTGAGCTACGAGTATTGCGGCGGCACCCGCGGGAAATCTGGAAGCTGATGGAAATAAGGAATGCCGAACAAGCGAACGCTGTTGCGGATGTTCGGATATTGTTTG
This sequence comes from Bryobacteraceae bacterium, assembly GCA_036272575.1. GTDB lineage: Bacteria > Acidobacteriota > Terriglobia > Bryobacterales > Bryobacteraceae > Bog-105. Next base: position 954 of record DATAYL010000264.1, read on the forward strand.
GTTGAGTAAAACGAATGTTTAGGGGCCGCTGCTAAGTGCTTTAGCATGTGGTGGCCAGGGACGGAATCGAACCGCCGACGCCAGCCTTTTCAGGGCTGCGCTCTACCGACTGAGCTACCTGGCCGCTTGCGTGAAGCTTCAGTCTACCAAAACCAAATTCCTTCCTAACTTGATATACTCCACTTTAACGGACTAAACATGGATGAAATGCGCTTAGGTGATGTGATCGATGATCACTGCATCAAATGCCGCCGCGTCACCAATCACTCCATCGTATCGGTTGTGAATGGTCAGGCGGCGAAGGTTCGCTGCCGAACTTGCTATCACGACCACGACTATCGCCACGAGCAGGCTCCTCCGTCCAAGAAAGAGTTGAAGCGGGCCGAAGCGGAGGCGCAAGCCGCTGCCGCCGCAGCTTCGGACGGAGGCGCACCCGGCCTCAGCAACGACCTGGAAAAAACTGCGAACCGCTGAGCGCCCCAACGCGGCGGTGACGTGACACGCGAAGCTCTAGCTATTAACATTGTTGAACGTCTCCAGCAGCGCGGTCACCAAGCACTTTTAGTGGGTGGCTGCGTGCGCGATCGTCTGCTCGGCATAACTCCCAAGGACTTCGATGTCAGCACCGATGCCACTCCCGCCGAGATACTCACTATTTTTCCTACGGCGCAGCTTATCGGTGCGCATTTCGGAGTCGTATTGGTTTCAGCGGCACCCGGCGTTGGAGTCGAAGTAGCCACCTTTCGCAGTGAGGGAATGTATTCCGACGGCCGCCGCCCGGATCAAGTCCGCTTCGAGAAGAGCCCTGAAAAAGACGCCACACGTCGCGACTTCACGGTAAACGGTCTCATGCAGGATCCGGTTTCAGGTCAGGTGTTCGACTTTGTTGGAGGACGTGAGGACCTGTCCGCGCGCATCATTCGATCGATCGGCAACCCGGAGCGGCGTTTTGCCGAGGATCATCTCCGCATGCTGCGCGCCATCCGTTTTGCCGCGCGTCTCGGCTTCGAAATTGAACCTGCCACGCTTTCGGCCATCCGCGCGCAAGCCTCTTCTATCCACACTATCTCCGCCGAACGCATTCGAGACGAACTGATTCGCATCCTCACGGAAGGCGATATCCGCCGTGGACTCGAGTTGCTCGATGAATCGCATCTCCTCGCCGAGATCCTACCGGAAGTGAAAGCCTTCCAAGGTGTCCAACAGCCGCCTGAGTTTCACCCGGAAGGCGACGTCTGGACCCACGTGCTTCTCATGCTTGGAGAACTTCATCATCCGGCGCTTTCCCTTGCGCTCGCCGTACTGTTGCACGATGTCGGCAAACCCCCGACCTTTTCCATCAGTGATCGCATTCGCTTCGATGGACACGCCGAGGTCGGTGCGCATATGACTCGCAGCATTCTTACGCGCCTAAAATTTTCCAATGACGAAATCGAGCAAGTCACTTCCATGGTTGCGAATCACATGAAGTTCAAAGATGCATTACAAATGCGTCCTAGTACTCTCAAACGTTTCCTCCGCCTGCCTCGTTTCGATGAACATCTCGAACTCCATAGGCTTGATTGCCTTGCCAGCAACGGTTATACCGAGGTTTATCAGTATCTGCAAGACAAGCTCACCGAATTTCAAGCTGAGGATCTCGCGCCTCAGCGACTTATCACTGGAAATGACTTACTTCAGACGGGCTACAAACCAGGTCCCGATTTTCGCCGGGCGCTCATGGCTGTTGAGACCGCACAGCTCGAGGGCGACGTTCGTACCAGGGAACAGGCCCTCGCTGTTGCTAAGAAAGTACTGGATCACTCGTAACTTTCATGGCGTTGTTGATTTTTCTGCTTAAAGAAACGTGGTTGCCGCATCAAAAGTGAGTCCCGCAAAGAACCAACGAAGCGGAAGAGACCTTGACCATGCCAGTTCTTGAAACCACCTCAAATTTACTAGCTGAGCTTCAATCCGCCCGGACGGAAAGTGATCGTCTTTTCAGTATTCTCACTTCTGAGGCGCTTTACGAGCGGCCGATTGCCCAGCGCCATAGAGTAATCTTCTATATAGGCCACCTCGACGGATTTGACTCCATTCAGATCTGCCGCGAGGCATTGGATCTCCCTTCACCAGACCGTCAATTCGATTCGCTCTTTCAGGCCGGCATTGACCCGGACTCTTCGCATCTGCCGCAAGACACTCCCGCTGACTGGCCCTCTCTCGATCAGGTAAAAGCCTATGTAGATGGCTGTCGTGCTCATGTTGACAAGCATCTCGACCAAGCCTCCGAGGATGTGGTGTCCATGGCTCTTGAACATCGGTTGATGCATATGGAAACGCTTGCCTACATGTTCCATAACTTCGATTACGGTTTGAAGAAGATCGCGGCTGCGGAACGGCTGGAACAAAATAAAAGAAGCTCACCCGCGAATAGGTTCATCGAGGTTCCTTGCGGTGACGCCGTGCTCGGCAAGACCCACAATAATGTGTTCGGCTGGGACAACGAGTTTGAGGAAACCGTTCGCCGGGTTCCCGCTTTCCGCATTCAACAAAACAGCGTGACCAATGGTGATTATCTATCTTTTGTAGAAGGCGGCGCCCCATTGCCTCACTTCTGGGTGAAGCGTGGCGGCGACATCCTTTACCGTGGCATGTTCGAAGAAATCGCTCTGCCGCTTGACTGGCCGGTGTACGTTACGCAGCGAGAGGCTGATGCTTACGCCAGATCCATGGGCTACAGCCTTCCGAGCGAAGAGCAGTTTCACCGTGCAGCCTACCCTGAAGGGGAAGCGTTTCCCTGGGGTGATCTTCCCCCTTCGGCTTCTCACGGAAACTTCGATTTCCGTCGCTGGGATCCGGAACCGGTCGATGCTACTCCGCAGGGTGGCAGCCGCCTGGGGGTAAACCAGCTGGTCGGCAACGGCTGGCAGTGGACCAGCACACCTTTTGGTCCTTTGCCTGGATTTCAACCTAAGTCCACTTACCCTGGCTACTCTGCCAATTTCTTCGATGGCGAGCATTACGTGCTCAAAGGTGGCTCAGCCCGCACGGCTGCCCGTCTCCTGCGTCGTTCATTCCGCAACTGGTTTCGCCGCGATTATCCATACATGTACGCCACCTTCCGTTGTGTGGAGAACTAACTCAGCGTGCCCTCCACCCTCAAGATTGTTTCCTCGCTCTTTGCTCAGGATGTCCTCGATGGCCTTTCGCATCCGGGTCAGAAGGAGCTGCCTTCCCGGTACTTCTACGACGACCTCGGAAGTGCTCTCTTTGAGGCCATCACTCTTCTTCCGGAGTACGGCCTGACTCGAGCAGACGAGCGGCTTCTTCAAATGCATTCGCCTGCTATCGCGCAAGTAGCCGGAGTTGTCTCAGCTGTCTGCGAACTCGGCAGCGGCAGTGGGAGAAAAACCCGCTTCATCCTCGACGCGCTCCGCTCTCAAAACGGAAACCTCGTGTACAGCCCGATCGACGTTTCGTCTGCCGCCCTGGCAAACTGCACTCGTGAAGTAAGTGATCTCGCCACCGTGCGTCCTGTCTGCGCCGATTGGATGGATGGCTTACAACAACTGTCCCGCCAGCGATCCGAGGATCCTCTTCTGCTTCTTTTCCTTGGCAGCTCGATTGGAAATCTTTCGCGTATCGATCTTCCGCAGTTTCTCTCGCGAATTGCCGCCGCGCTCCGGCCTGATGATCTCTTCCTGCTGGGGGTTGACCTCGTCAAAGATGTTGAAACTATGCTAACCGCCTATGACGATCCAACGGGAGTTACAGCGGCTTTCAATCTCAATCTTCTCGGACGCATTAACCGGGAGCTCAATGCCGATTTTGATCTCCGCTCCTTTGCTCACGAAGTGCGCTGGAATTCAGAGGAGCGCCGCATCGAAATGCACCTCCTCTCAGGGCGTCAACAAACCGTTTCGATTGCTGAGCTCGAATCGACTTTCGATTTCGAGGCTGGCGAAACTATTTGGACCGAGGCTTCCAACAAATTCGTTCCCGCTGAGTTGGTTCAGTTGGCCACTGCGTCTGGTTTTGCGACCTTGAATGCCTGGACAGATCAAAGTTGGCCGTTTTCCGAGGTGCTCTGGAAAGTTAGATAGCTTCGGTAAGTATCCGCCATTTACTCGGTCTCCCCGGTAGCCACACACGTTCGCCGCCTCTGTATCTCCTGCTCCACTCGCTCATCGCCTTTGCCTCAAGCGCTGTAATTTGCGATCGATAGCGCTGAATGACGCCGTATTTCTTCCGAGCGATCTCGGGTGCGCGAAAGTTGCAGCCGTACAGTTCAACTTGCAACGTTTCTGCCGTTGCGCTTATCTTGCTTTTCAAGACCTCGACCGGCGTCCACATTGCGTAGGGCAGATCTTCATAGAAGCCCAAGGCGCTGGCTGGGAAAACCTGTAGTGCCGCTCTGTATACAGCAACATGATCCATATGGTCGCCAAGCGTAAGGGGTGCCAACACCAGGTCCGTGCGGTAGCGGTGCAGCGCATTACCGATCTGAGTGATCAAATCGTCGGTAAGCAAGGAGGCGGACCTTGGATCGCAGACCGAGTGAACCGCCACGCCGGTCCGCAACGGCGCGTCGACTAAGTCTTCATCGAAAACGCAAATTCGCCCGCTGATCCGCCTCAGTACATCTCGATCTTCGTGGCGGCGCACTGCACTGATCTCTTCCGGATCTCCGCTCGAGACTCGCGGCGCATATCCGCTCTTTGTGAAAATATTGAGCACTTGCAATCGGACCGGACGCAGACTCAACTTCGAGAGACAAATGAATAAAGAAAATGCTGCGTCGTCCCGATGCGGCGATAAAACCGTAAGGCGCAGCATACCTCACGTGAACGCCGGCGAGACCGAGAGCGCTCCGGCCGCGGCTGCTTGGGCAGTTTGCCGGCCTTCGATAAACTCGGACACTCCCATGAGCTGTTTGCAAACCGTGAGAGCCTGGGCCACTACTTGGTCCATATTGTAGTAGCGATACGTCGCGAGCCGTCCCACAAAATGGACGTTCGCCTGCCGGGCTGCTAAATCTGCATACCGCTTGTAAAGCGCAGCATTTTCGGGCGTCGGCACTGGATAATATGGATCGCCTTCATTCGTCGGGTACTCGTATACGATACTCGTCTGGCGGTGACTCTGGCCGGTCAGGTGTTTAAATTCGGTGATTCGTGTATAAGCGTGCTCATTCGGATAATTCACCACGGCAACGCTCTGAAAACGTTCGCAATTTCTGGTTTCGTGTCGAAAGCGCAATGAACGATACGGGAGTTTTCCAAACCGGTAATCGAAGAATTCATCCACCGGACCCGTGTAGATCGCCTCCCGATATTTCACTTCTTTGATTACGTCCGCGTAGTCGCAGCCTAACTGCAAGGTGATCTTGGAGTGATCCAACATCTTCTCGAACATGCGCGTAAAGCCATGCTTCGGCATTGCCTGAAAGCGATCCGTGAAGTACCGATTGTCCCTGTTTGTCCTGACCGGTATGCGAGCCGTCACCTGGGCGTCCAGTTCAGATGGATCTTTTCCCCACTGCTTACGGGTGTAGCTGCGAAATAGCTTTTCGTAGAGATCTCGCCCAACCTTGCTGATCACCACGTCTTCCGATGTGCGGATAAAATCCCGCGGTTCGGCCCGGGCTGCCAAGAATTCCGCCGCCTCTCGCTCTGATTGCAAACCGAGGCCGTACATCAAGTTGATTGTATTTAAATTGATCGGCACCGGAACTAGCTTGCCGTCCACAGAGGCAAGCACATGATGCTCGTAATTACGCCATGCCGTGAATTGCGATAAGTAGTCAAATACCTGCTGCGAATTGGTATGGAATATGTGTGGTCCGTAACGATGTACCAGCACGCCGTGTTCGTCCAAATGATCGTACGCGTTACCGCCCACGTGCTTGCGTTTATCGATCAACAGCACGCGCTTGTCGAATTGCCGGCTCATTCTTTCAGCCACTACCGCACCGGCAAAACCCGCGCCTACCACCAGGTAATCAAACATGAGCCATATCCTTGCTTGCCGGCTCTTTGTTGTACCTCGCTTCTTTAATCAAGTCATCCATATTGCGCCAGACGCTGTCCCAGGAACTGCGCCTCAAAAACTCGTCCGCCTGATCATGAAACTCATCCAATACCTCGTTCAATACCTCGTTTGCCAGGAATCCGTCGGCAATTTCTACGAACTCTTTTGGCGTCTGTGCAATCCCCACCAATCCCAAGTCTCCATACGGCGAAATCACGTCCCGAATTGGCGTGGCGACAACCCGTAAACCGGCTGCCAGATACTCTGGCGTCTTTGTTGGGCTGATAAAGCGCGTCGCTTCGTTCAACGCGAACGGCAGCATACCGATTCGCCAGCCTGCCAAATATCGCGGTAGTTCCGCATATTGCTTTATTCCCAGGTAATGAATATTGGGAGCCGTCGGCAGAGCCGCGGGATCGATCTTTGCGACCGGACCCAACAAGATAAGTTGCCACTCCGGACGTTCTGCCGCGATGTAGCGAATCAACTCCAGATCCATTCGCTCGTCGATCACCCCCGCATACCCGAGGCGCGGTTTCGCGATTCTCGCTTGATCGCTAGGCTCTTCTTGCCTCGTTCGCGCCCGCTCGAAGTGAACGACATCCACGCTGCTGGGAAACAGATGTACGGACCGATGTTGCAGCCGTTTTGCTTCAAACAGACTTGTTCCGCCCGTAAAGATCAGGTCCGCCTTTTTGAAGAGTGCCATTTCATTCTTTCGCAACGCGGCCGGTGCTCCCGCAAATCCGGAAAGCTCATCCATGCAGTCGTACACCGTCACTGCCCCTTCGATATCGCGCGAAAACTCCAGAGCCATTGGCGTGTAGTACCAAAGCAGGTAATCGGAAATTCGCTCTTCCTCAAGCAGTGAACGCAGAAACTCTCTCTGCCACTCAGTCGCCTCAGCATCGCTGCAATGCGGCGGCAGAACGGGGGTGCAAACCTGGACTCCAGTTTCCGAACAAACATAGGAACGCAAATACGCGCCGCCCTCTTCCCGGACTGGTTCCTCAACAAAGAACACTCTATGTTCTTTCGCAAATCTCCTCATCAGATGCTGCGGTCTCTGGAATACGAAGCCCCATCGAAGATGGGACAAGCAAATTACGTCGAAGCTCAAAGCTTTCATTAGGTATCGAATTACTCCCTGCGAATCTATGTTTTTGGCGACTGATCGCTTCTGCAAGCGGCACATGCACTTCCCGGTTCCCACTCTCATCCGGATAGTCCAACAGCCCGTTACAGCAGCGCCGGTCATCCTCCCACCCCGGATGGTTCAGGATCGGATAGAGGCAAATCCCTTTTACTGGCACCCCGCTGGCCATCGACGCCGCCACTTCGTTGCAGATGTAGTCAAACCAGTCGGCCCGTCGTTCATCTTCCGTGCCGGTCTCGGAAACAAACAGTGGTCTCCGGTAGCGTTCCCAAACTTCGCTTAGCATCTCGCGAAATGGCCGGTAGCGGTTCTCCTGTCGACTCAAACGTTCGCCTTCGCGCACCCACTGATTGTGCTCGTAGAAATTCACTCCCAGAATGTCCAGGTACTCCGGCCTTCCCCCAAGCTCCGGGACCGTCCTTCCCGACAACATGTCCCAAGCCTCGAATTGGGCGCGCCGGAAAGCTGCCGCCGCTACCTCATCTCCTTCGAATAGCGGATTAGCAACCACGTGAATTACCGGTTCAGGCGCCACCAGCCGCACCGCTGGCAACTCATCCAAAAGAACGCGGCTCGCCAAAGCGGCGCTTCGCACTAAACTTCTCTTGAGTTCTGGTCCGCGGTTTTTCGCGCACGGCTCGATGCTGCCTTCCTCTCCCCCCGCCCACGCCAGATAAGAGATCTCATTTACTGCTGCGACATACCGAATCGGTGCTCCCCTATGTCGTAGAAATATCGCCGTCGCATTCACAAACTCTGCGAAGCGCTCCGCGAACGTGTCCGTGAACGGATCGTAGAACTCCGGCCACCCGAAATGTAGTAGATCCAGGATTACTTCGGTGTTCGTGCTCGCGGCAGCATCCAGCATCCCCGCCAACGAAGCGAAATCGAAGCGGCCGCGCTGGCCCTCAATCAAATGCCATCTTGCCGACTCGCGAACACTCCGGATTCCGAAGTCCTGGACGCGCAGATAATCTTTTGCCGCAAAGCGATCGTGCCCTGTGGAATGTACTAGATCAAGGCGTTTCCCATCTCGTCTCTTGTGAGTAGATGATTCAAAACCAGCCTGCAAGAAACTTGCAAAGTAGAACTGCTCCTCGACCAAATAATGTTCCTTTTGTTTGAGCGGGCTGCGCACCGGCTTAGTTAGCCGACCGGCATATCCCTAACGGCGATCGTCTATAGACGTTCCAAACCGTGAGAAAGTCTACACACGGAATTATTCCAGGACGCCAATGTTATCCTGTGACAGGGCTGAAGCGCGATTTATACTCCGCCTCCGACCGGGCCGGTAGCTCAGTTGGTAGAGCATCGCACTTTTAATGCGGTGGTCCCGGGTTCGAGTCCCGGCCGGCTCACCAGTCTCCCGATCGAATGTCTTTCAGCCTTCCCGCCATTCTTTTCGTCCGTCGGACTCGCCGCTTTGCAGCCACTCCTCCAGGCGTTCCTTCAATCCGCTCCTCCAGCCCTTAGCTAGCAGCCCAGAAGCATTCGTCACGATCTCAAGCTTACGGTGATTCTCTTTGTCTCCGTGCTTCCGCTTCTTTTCTTCGAAAACCAGATACCAGGAAAGCTCGTCCGTGTCCGGTCGCATGTCTGACACTTCCGCCAAGTGGCACGTCCATTGTTCATTCCCGACCGTAAAATCTTGTTCGTTCAGTGGAAATGCTCTGCGGAGATCGTATTCTGACATCTGCTCTGCTGGACACTAAGCTCGAATGGAAGTTACATCTTTTTAATGGAGGCGGGTGTTCCTTGCAGCACGGATGTTGCGTGTGGGAATCCAGCTCAGGCAGGGCAATAAACTAATGCGGTATAATCTTTGCGAATCGAAATTCGATTTATCGCGTCCAAGAGTATGAGGACGCTATGAACCGACATACCCAAATGATTAATGACAGGTACGAGAGCCTGATGTTTGCCAAGACCTCAGAGCAGGCCCGGGTTGCGGCTCGCGAGTTGATCCGCGTTGTCTTGGGTGATGACTGGACTGAGAAGCCGTTAGACGAAGCGCTCCGTCAGTGTTGCCGCGTGCTGCGCCCCTCCCAAGATGCACGGGAGCAACAACGCTTTGAAGTAGAGTTTGTCGAGTTGGGTATTTGGCCGGATTCCGCTCAGAGAATGGCGGCTTGATGGCTGCCCGGCCAAATCAGACTTTTTCAACATCTGGCCCAGGCGCTCAAGTGCTGCGAAAGTATCTGGCAGACGCCTACACTTCTGAAACTAAGTGCGAGAGCGAACTGCGGAGATTCGCCGCAACGGGCAACGATGAAGATGTACAATCCACATTCGCCTCTCATGCTGACGAGACGAAAGCTCACGCCGTTCAACTGCGAGAACATTACGCGAAGCTCTATACCGACACCGAACTGAATAGCGGTCCGGTGTCGCTTTTTGATCTTGCGTTCCCCCCACTTGCTAACGCAGCCAACTCTGGCCCGGCTGTGCCCGAGGAAATTACTCTCCAGAATTTACTAATGGCTTACACCGTAGAGACCGGCGAGATCGCGATGTATGAAACACTCGCCGCTCTCGCGACTGCGGCGGGCGACGCGGAGACCGAGTTGCTCGCCCGCAAATTGCAAAGCGACGAACGAAGAGCCGCTGATAAGATCTGGCATTTCATTTCCACGCGAGCCAAGTTAGCGTTTAACATGCTTACGGTCTCCGAAGTTGATCCCGCCGTTGATACCAAAATGGCCGACGATCGCATCGTTCAATAGATTTCCATGGCCCGCTCTCGTTCGAAGCTCACCAAGATCAAGCGCGTGAAAGCAGTGGCTCGAAAACGAGTTGGCTCTCCGAAGCCTACTCGGGTCATTGCTGAGAAAACCCGCCGGCCGGAATCAAAGCCCAGGTTGAGTCTCTACGAGTCCTTGGAGGAATAGCTCGTTTTTTGCTACCTCCGAAGGTACGTCTGGTAGAAGTTGCTCCTCGCGACGGGTTACAGAATGAAGCCATAAACCTTTCGGTTACCGCCCGGCTCGCGTTCATCGAATCCCTGATAAATGCGGGTATCTCGCACATCGAATGCGGAAGCTTCGTTTCGCCGCGCCGTGTTCCACAAATGGCTTCGACGGCGGAACTCATGTCTCAACTCCCGCGTCGCGCCGGCGTCACTTACAGCGTTCTCGTCCCGAACCTGAGAGGTTTCGCCGCAGCTACTGCAGCCAACGCTGGCGAGATCGCCGTGTTTCTCTCCGCGTCCGAGGGCTTCTCTCAAGCCAATATAAGTTGTTCCGTTGCCGACAGCCTCCGTCGCGCTGAGGAAGTAATTCACGCTGCCGCCGAGAAGTCCCTCCCCGTACGCGGGTATGTCTCGTGTGTTGTCGGCTGTCCCTACCAGGGTCTCGTCCCGCCGGAGGATGTTGTTCGCGTCGCAGAAGCGCTTTATTCGCTCGGCTGCTACGAAATTTCTCTCGGGGATACCATTGGCGTTGGCACGCCGTCTCACGTCGATCGACTGCTCGACGCAATTACCCGGCGGATTCCCCCCACTGCACTCGCAGTCCATTTTCACGATACCTATGGCCAGGCGCTAGTGAACATCTACACTTCTCTGCAACACGGAATC
>DATAYL010000265.1:0-3728 GCA_036272575.1 Bryobacteraceae bacterium
TAGCTGATTGTCTTCTTGTGAACGTCGAGCCCGATGTAATACATATGTTTGTTGAGGAGCCTCCATGGTTGTTCTCTGAATCAACGTCCCCGTTGAGTTCAGCCTTTTTGTACACCACGCGCTCGACTTACATTCAAACAACCCAGGAACAATGCGGAAACAATGCCAGTCGGCTCCTCAGTTTCTGATAACCCGACTTGCCGAGGAGTGAGTATCTGAGGTTCCGAAAACAGCAATACGGCCTGAGAGCATTCATCAGAGGTTGAGATGCGAGCAGCTTCGTTCGCGAGGTAGGCTAGCTTACTGATATCGGTTACCATAGATACCATGAGCAGACCGACCGACCTCGTACAGGGCACCCTTGATCTCCTGATTCTCAAAATTCTCGCTTTGGAAGCGATGCACGGATGGGCAATCGGTGAACGTATCAATCAGATGTCCAACGACGTGCTGCGGGTGGGTCCAGGGTCGCTTTATCCGGCACTGCACAAACTCCATCAGGCTGGCTGGATCAAAGCCGAGTGGTCTGTAAATGAAGAAAAACGTCGAGTGAAATTCTATTCGATCACCAGGGAAGGGCGTAAGCGTCTTCAGCGGGAAGCGTCGGATTGGAGGCGATTGTCGGGTGCCATCACCTCGATTGTCTTTGAGAGTTAAGGCGTGAGGGGGCGAGATGCGAATTCTACGAAGCTTCCGTTTATGGATGCGTTCGCTGTTCAAACGTTCCCAAGTGGAAGCAGATTTGAATGACGAGCTGCGAGATTACCTGGAGCACCAAGCGGAGCGACACATTGCTGAGGGCATGCCGCCTGAGCGGGCGCGGCTTGCGGCGCTACACGAAATGGGTGGTCTCGAACAAATGAAGGAAATATGCCGGGATTCGCGCGGTGTGAACTGGCTGGAAAACATTGCTCGGGACATTCACTATGCGCTGCGAATGCTGCGACGCAGTCCAGTGTTTACGGCGGTTGCCATCTTATCGTTGGCACTCGGCATCGGCGCGAACTGTGCCATCTTCAGTCTTGTCGATACACTTCTGCTTCGGCCTTTGCCCGTTTCCCGTCCAGATCAATTGCGGAACATATTCCTGAGATTGCCCGAGCGACCGCAGCCGATCCTCAGTTATGCGATGTTTCGGTCGCTCGCAGCCCACAGTCAGGAATTCACTTCGCTATTTGCTTGGACGACTCAGCGCTTTCAAATAGTTTCTAACGATCAAATGATTCACGTTGAGGGTCAACTGGCAACTGGAAGCTACTTTCCGATGCTCGGTGTTCCTCCCGAACGGGGCCGCATATTCACAGAGGCCGACGATCATCCCTCAGGTGGCAAGGACGGTCCTGTTGCGGTGATTAGCGACCCCCTTTGGAACCGTCGATATCAAAGAGCGCCCTCTGCTATTGGCAGCAACATCGTACTCGATCAAGTCCGCTTCACAGTTGTAGGCATAATGCCTCCGAACTTTTTTGGCGCCGAGCTTGGAACCCATCCTGACATATGGATACCGGTCTCGTTCGCGGACAAAGTATATATTCCAGGCTGCCTCTCAAGTCCCGGTTGTTGGGCACTGGTTCTAATGGGCCGCATGAAGCCCGGCGTGACGGCAGCGCACGCAGACGCTCAGCTTGCGGCAATCAGCAGCGAGGTTTTGCGGGAAACTACGCCCCCGAGTTGGTCCGCCGCCTGGAAGAAACGTTACCGCTCCTATACTTTCACAAGCGATTCGGGCAAACAGGGCTGGTCCTTTCTCCGCTATCAATTCACCGATCCATTGCTTATCCTCATGACTTTGGTTTCTTTGGTCCTGCTCATTGCTTGCGCCAATATGTCAGTTCTCCTGCTGGCCAGGGCATCGGCGCGCCATCGCGAGTTTGCCGTACGCCTTTCTGTCGGCGCCGGACGCGCTCGTATAATTCGGCAACTTCTAACAGAAGGTGTGCTGCTTTCAGTCGCGGGAGGTCTGGCAGGAACATTGTGCGCGTTTTGGCTCACGCGGATTCTGATCGCGTTTGTCTCAGATCGCCATGGCCCTGGCCAATTCACTCACCTGGAACTTCAGCCGGATTGGCGAATGGTGCTCTTCGCATTTGGCATGGCTTCGGTTTCAGGAATTCTGTTTGGGTTAGCACCCGCCTTGCGATCAACGCATGTGGATATTGTTTCCTCGTTGAAGGAGTCGGCTGATAATTTACGTGGAAGAGAGAGGCGGTTTCAATCTGGGCGCCTGTTACTGACATTTCAAACCGCTCTTTCCGTTCTTCTAGTCGCCATGGCTGGCCTTTTCGCGGGCAGTCTTTTTCACCTGCTCACATTGAATTATGGCTTCGATCCGGAAAACGTCTCGTTAATTGGCGTTGACACGGGCAGATTGCCCGGGACCTCAGCGGCCGTAGCCACCCTATACGCCCGAATGTTGGAGCGAGCCCACGGTTTGCCGGGCGTGAAGGCGGCGAGCATCACATGGCACATTCCGCTCACCTTCCCTGGCGGGGGCGGACCAATACAGGTTCCGGGCAAACCTGACCTGCCACCGCACGAGAGCGACACGTTTATCAATTGGGTCGGCCCGCGGTTTTTTGCTGTCATGGGCACTCGTCTGCTTTCAGGCCGCGAGTTCAATGAAGGCGACGGCCCTATCGCCGAAAACGTCGGAATCATCAGCCAACTAGCCGCGCAGCGATTCTTCCGTAGGGAGAGCCCAATCGGCCAGCATGTTGTGCTGCAGGGGAAGTCGATCCGAATTGTGGGAGTGGTCCAAAACACGAAGTACCAGAGCCTTCGAGAGGACGCCGCCCCAGAACTTTATATTCCATATACTCAATACACCGACCACAGTCCCGTGACCAGCAGTGGGCTGCCCTCACTCACATTCATTCTCAAAATGCGCCCCGGCGCCCCGTCACCAAATCCGGCATTTCGCACCCTGCTGCATGAATTGGCTCCCGACGTGCCTATGGGAATGACGTACACGATGGAGCAGCAGGTGGACAACTCGGTCGGTCGAGAGCGCCTGATGGCATCGCTTTCTATCTTCTTTGGAACCCTGGGTCTTTGGCTAACTTCCATTGGGCTTTACGGCATTCTGGCCTACACCGTCACGCGGCGTACCAGCGAGATCGGAATTCGCATGGCTCTTGGAGCCCGGCGAGGCCAGGTCGTCTGGCTGGTGCTGGGAGACGCCTTGAGCTATGTTTTGGCCGGTATAGCGATTGGAATTGTAGCCGTCCTGGCCGGAGCGCGCGTGGTGAGCAGCCTTCTCTATGGCATGCAGCCAAACGATCCAGGCAATCTCGTCGCGGCCATCGTCGCTCTCCTGTTACTTACGGGTTTGGCAGCTCTTGTTCCGTCACTTCGTGCGAGCCGCGTTGATCCGGCAATCTCACTCCGCCAGGAATAGCCGTTGGCGATCTATCTGGCGCATGGGCATTTCCGAGGCAGATCACTTGCAGATCGCGGATTTGCAATGACCGGCGGCTTGGTTTCGGAGTTCGGATTCACTCTCCTTAGTTCGAGACTGAAATACCGGGTACCACCGAATGAGCGGGCCGCGGTCTGGAGACCCGGTCCGGTTTCTCAATGGAAGAGAACCCCACTTGCCGACGGCTGAGCCGATATTCCTAAACACTGCGGCTGTGGGTCATCAAAACTCAATTCGTAGCTGATTTGTGGAACGCTGTCTTCCGATATCACGGCAGCGAGCGACCGTGACGCACGGGAACGGATTCTGG
>DATAYL010000266.1:0-8084 GCA_036272575.1 Bryobacteraceae bacterium
AATATCTATCGTTGAAGCGCGCCCGCATACACCCATACACCTTGTTCAACGGTGCGATATCCAAACGCTTGTATTTTTTAGCCGTTTTGTCGTACTAGCTATTCGGGAAACCGATTATCTGATCATTGTGAGCGGACGACGGGCTAACAGGAAATTGACCGAATTCGATCCGCCCGCGGTCCCAATGAACGGGTTGCCGACGATCCAGGCGCAACTCGGAAAGTAAACCCTGCGCCGTTACTCACGTTTTGCCAGGGGCGCGAACTGGCCTGAAAGCACAGCTCTCTCCCGACTCACTGGCGACGAAGGGTAATCATCGGATCCATGCGAATCGCCTTTAAAGCAGGCATGATAGAAGCGCATAGGGAAACGGCTGCCAGGACTAATGCGGTCCAGAGATAGGCGGCGGGGTCTGTGGGGACAATACCGAATAGTAATGAGCGGATCAGACCGCTAGCAACATATGCGCCGGCAAACCCGAGAGCCGCACCGATCATAACGGGTCTCATTCCGTCAACAACGACCATCTCAAACAACTCCGAAAGCGATGCACCAAGCGCCATGCGAATACTGATTTCTGTGGAACGCTGAACAACGGAATAGGCCATCACGCCATAGATGCCAAGGGCGGCGAGGAACAGCGCCGCACCCGCCGCCAACGACAATAGCGACGTACGCAATCGCGGGCCACTGATCGAAGACCGAACCAACTCATCGAGGCTGGCGATATTGGTAAGCGGAAGAAGCTTATTTACCGAGTGCACGGTGGAACGTGCCGTCTCCAAAAGGGCGCGCGTATCGCCACGTCCACGAACGATAAACGTAGCCGCCCTCGGAAGAATTTGATTCGACGAGGCGAACGCCGCAGGCTGGGCAGGTTGATCGATGCCCTCTTGCTTCAAGTCCGCAACAACTCCCACAATCATGGCTGGTCCTCTGCCACCCAGTATGATTTGCTTTCCTAGCGTGTTCTTGTCGGGAAAGTAGGTTCTTTCGAAGGCTGAATTGACCACAACAACGAGTGCGCTCTTCTGCGAGTCCGACTGGGCGAGAAACCTGCCATTGAGCAAGGGCGTCTGCATGGCGCGAAAATATCCAGGAGTAACCAATTCGAGACGGAGAAGGTGTTTGCGGCCGAGGATGGTAACAGTGGGCTCACCACCGCCGCCGCCGCCCAGTATCGGCCGCACGGTAGCGCCCATTGAGTCGATTCCCGGCTGTTGAAGAAGGCGGTTCTCAATCTCCGCGAACAGACGCGCGCCCTCCGCCTCCGATGAGACAAGAGAACTTGGATCCAGGCGGAAGCTGACCGAATGCTCGCTGCGGAACCCTAAGTCAACATTCTCCAGTCGCAGAAAGCTGCGGATGAGGAGTCCGGCACAGACCACCAGCACCACTGAAAGGGCCACCTCTCCGCAAACAAGAAAACTACGAAGACGGGTGCTTGATACTGACGACGCCCCCCAGCCGCGATGACGCAGCGGATCGTTGCGCGCGGAAGCCAGCGCAGGGCCAACGCCAAATAGCATTGACGCTAATAGCGTAATGCCTAAGCAAAACGCAATCACCGAAGTGTCTATTCGCAGGTCAGCATATAGCGGGATCGCCTCGGGCGCAAACTGCAGCAACGCAACCCTGGCCATTTGGGCCAAGCAAAATCCCAACAGCCCACCGAGCAATGACAACAACAGACTCTCGGTAAGGAGTTGACGAAACAAGCGGGCGCGGTTAGCGCCCAGCGCTTTTCGTATGCTGAAGTCCTGCAGCCGTGAGGCCGAACGGCCAAACTGCAGGTGCGCGACATTTGCGCACACGATCAGAAAGAGGATGGCGACAGCAGAGATCAGCATGAGTAGTGCCGCTCGGCTTGGGGAGGCAAGCGCATAACGCCAACCTTCCACCCTCACGCCCAAGCTGGCATCCGTCTCGGGATAGGCGCGTTGAAGCCTTGCATGAATTCCCGCCATTTGAGCCTTTGCTTCGTCAAGGGAAACACCGGGGCGAAGCCGCGCAATGGCGCCTTCGTCATGGAAGATTCGGGTCGGCGTGAACTCGCCCGGCAAAATCAAAACATCGAATTCCTGGTCGGGAAAAAAGAACCCCCGCGGCAGAACACCAATGACCTCGCTGGATGCACCATCCAGTTTTACGGATCGGCCAATAATGTGAGAATCGGCCCCAAACTGCTGCCTCCAGCAGTGGAAACTAATGATGGCCACGTGATCGACATCGTGCTTGCCGAAGTTGCGTCCCAGAATGGGCGCGACACCCAGGACGTCCAAAAAGTTGTTGCTCACCACCAGGCCACTTAAAACCTTCGTCTCCTCCGCACCCGTCAACAAAAGGTTGACACGCGCCTTTCCTCTCTCGTCGATGCCGACGTATTCCGCAATATCAGAGAAGACGGTGTTTGCGTGTTTCCAATCGGCAACATCCCCGGAAGCGACATTCGAGCCGGTCGAACCCGCGTGAGGGTCAACCATGGATATACCCACCAGACGATCAGGTCTCGCATAGGGTAGAGGTGGAGCAAACACTGCCTTGCCAATGGTGAAGATGACGGTGGCGGCCGCAATGCCAAAAGCAAGAGTGCCTACGGCCATGACCGTAAAGGTCCAACTTCCGGAAAGAGAGCGAGCGGCATATCGGAGGTCGTAAAAAAACGACTCAAGGCTAGGGACGGTGCTCTGCTCCCGATAGCCTTCTTTCGCCCACTGGATTCCACCGAGCTTGAGAATCGCCTGGCGGCGGGCCTCTTCGGCAGTCATACCCGCTCGAATATTGTCCTCCACGTGAAACGCGAGGTTGCTTTCGATCTCGTCAGTGCGGTCTTGTTCACTCTGCCGGCTTCGGAATAAACCCCATAGCCGAGCAAGAAATGCGCGGAGGCTTGTCATATACGCTCCTTATCCGGATTGAGGAAGCAAGCCATGATATTGACTGTTTGCGTCCATTGCAACTCTTCTTTGCGGATACGTTTCTTGCCGGCGGCTGTCAGCCGGTAGTACTTTGCTCGGCGGTTATTGTCGGAAGTATC
The DNA here is from genome assembly GCA_036272575.1 of Bryobacteraceae bacterium. Taxonomy (GTDB): domain Bacteria; phylum Acidobacteriota; class Terriglobia; order Bryobacterales; family Bryobacteraceae; genus Bog-105. Next base: position 3,038 of record DATAYL010000266.1, read on the forward strand.
CCAAGCGGATACGACGAACCCCTCCTGCTCGAGCTTGAGAAGCGCCGGGTAGATCGTACCGTACGGTACTTCGAGCGTGTCGCCACTCGGTTGTTCGATGCGCCGGGCGAGACCGTAAGCGTGTAGCGAACCCATGGTCTCTAGGGTTTTCAGGATCATCAAAGCGAGGGTGCCCTGGTGAACATTTGTTTTTTCATTTGGACTCAAGGGGCTCCTATAGGAAACAAATATGAGCATATCATTTGTTCGTACAGGTAAGCAATAGGAGCATTGTTGGGAAACTCGGAGTGCGGATCAGCAAGGCCGTGACTGAAAGCCTCTACGCCGAAACCCTCAGCTCAACGCCGATTCTCTCCTGTGTGGTCGCGAAGGGTGTAGGAATCGCCTTAAAATGCTGTTTCCGGATTGTTAGGGGATGACGCGCAATCCGGAAGTTGGCCAGAGTTTTTCAACAGCATCGAAGGTTTGCGCACGCGGTATAGCTGCCCCCGTTTTGTCCTGGTCTCCTACTAGCCGACTTCAGCGCCGCTTCGGTTTCTTCACCGAATCAGACGCGCCATGTGCCGCCCCGATATCAAAAACCGTTTGCTGATTACGGCTATTCATACTTCAAGACCTGCATCGGATCGTAAGCTGTCGCTCGTCGCGAGGGAATATAGCCGGCTAAAAACGCAACAGAACTCAAGATGAAAATTGCGAAGACGATAGACGACACATCGTTGGGTTGAATCCCATACAATTCGCTGCGCACAAAACGGTTCAGAACAAAAACAAGGGGCAAAGCGACAGCTATACCGATCGCGACCAGGAGAACTAATTCGCGCATCACCAGCCAGATCACGCGCCCAGCGACTGCCCCCAGCGCGATTCGTATCGCCATCTCGCGCGCCCGCTGGAGCACCATATAGGCCATCACTCCATAAAGGCCAATCACTGCGAGGGCGGTTGCAATCAAGCTGAATCCGGAAGAGAGCGAAGCGATCATGCGTTCCGTCACCAGCGATTCGTCTACATGCTGCTCCACGGTCTTCATCCCTTGAATTGGGACGCGAGGGTCCATCTCCCGCACTAAGTTCCTTATGCTGCTAAACACGCCGCGCGGGTCCCGTTTGGTTCGGACATACACAACAAACCCAAATGAGTGCTGTGCTACGCACAAAAAAATCTGGCGCGGAGCCGCATTGCGCAAATTCTCGTATTCGGTATCGTTCACTACTCCGACGATTTCGATATCCGCCGGCGCGCTTGGGTCGTTCCCCTTTCCTACGAACTTGCCCACCGCAGGCTCGTTGCCGAAAAACCGCTTTACAAAGCTCTCATTCACTACCGCGACGGGTTGTGATATTGCGATGTCGCTGTCCCGAAATACACGGCCAGAGAGTAAATGAATTCCCAACGTTTTGAAGTAACCGGGACTTACCGCATTCACATGCGCCGTCATGTCCTCACCAGGTTTCGGCCGGTATCCGGCAACGACGATCATCGGAGCCACCCAACCGCCACCCGATAAAACAGGCATATCGGCGATGCCCGCGGACTCTATTTCAGGAATGCTCTCCAACCGTTCTTCCAGGGAACGGAAAAATGCGCGGGCATGGCTGACGTCATAACCAACCGGCCCTACATTTAACTCGAACTGCAATGCATTCTGCGCTTGAAAACCAGGATTTAGAGATCGCAGATTCTCTAAGCTGCGAATAAACAGACTCGCGCCCGTTAGAAGAAGCAGCGACAACGCCACTTGCGCGGCAACCAAAGCCTTCCGGAAACGATACTGTCCAGCGCCGCCGGTTACACTCGCGGACTGATTCTTTAACGTTTTCGCCACATCCGGTCGTGTCGCCTGCAATGCCGGCACCAGGCCAAAAGCAACTCCGGTCACAAGAGCCAAAACCATGCTGAATCCCAAAATGCGCAAATCCGGCGCACCGGAGATGTCATAGCCGTTCAGATCAGAAGGAAGGAAAGCCATCAGCCCTTTCACAATTACAACCGCCACCGCAACTCCAGCGGCTCCTCCTGTAAGCGCCAGCACCAGACTTTCCGTAATCAATTGCTGCGCAATGCGCAAACGGCTTGAGCCGATCGCCAGCCGCACGGCAATCTCTTTCTGTCGCGCCGTTGCCCGCGCCAGCGACAGTCCCGCAATGTTCCCGCACGCAATCAGCAAAACCAGCCCCGCCACGCCCATCAATACCCAAAGCGGCTTTTCATACTGGCGCCGAAGAATTCTGTTTCCCTGCCCTCCCGGAATCACATCGAGCCACATCTTCAAGAATTGCTCTTTGTCGTAAACTGTCGCATGACGGAAATCAGGCTCGTGCACTTCGCTATCCAGAATCCGATGAAATAGCGGGTGCAACCCGGCCTTTGCCTGCGCAATGGTTGTACCCGGTTTCAATCGCCCATACACGTTCACCCAGCGCAGGCGCGGGTCAAAAAAGCGGGGGCCGGCATCAGAGTCGGGCGCAATTACGGGCACCATGGTGATAGGAATAAAAATGCTTTCGGCCAATCCAGGTTCGAGCCCATCGAAGCCGGGCCGGATAATACCTACAATTGTGAACGGATAATTATTGATGCGAATCGTCCGTCCGATCGTGCTGCTATCGCCTCCAAAATGATTCTTCCAATAGGCAAAGCTAAGAACCACAAAAGGGTTCGCGCCGGCATGAAGCGTATCTGCTGCTGAAAAAAGCCGTCCAATGGCGGGCCGGATGCCCAAAAGAGGAAAGTAATTTCCCGAAACCGACTCACCGCTGACGACCTCGCTCTCTGAAGAGACGCTGACTGTGAACTTTTCAGGCCGGAGGCACATCATCTGGCTGAACACCTGGTTGTGGTCGCGAATATTCTGGTACATCGGGTAAGACATGGGGTTGTTTCCCTGGCTATCTCCGTAAAACTTTCCCTCGCCAACCAAGGCAACCACCTGTTGTGGATCTTGGATTGGCAGCAGCCGCAGAATAAGCTGGTCCACGAGGCTGAAGATCGCGGCATTCGCGCCAATGCCAATCGCCAACGTCAATATAGCCGCAGCCGCAAATACAGGCGATTTACGAAGCTGCCGAAGAACATAACCGCAATCCTGAATCATCGCCTCCAGTAAACGGAACCTGCTGCGATCCCGAAGCTCGTTCTTCATTTGCGTCACTCCTCCAAACTGCTTCCTGGCAGCGTACCGCGCCTCTTCGGCGCTCAGACCCCGTTCTATGAAGTGCTTTGTTAGTAATGCGAGGTGCGCTTCCACTTCCTCCTCGAAGGCGGATTCGAACTTCCGGCGCCCCAAAGAGCCACGTATCCGAGCAGCCTGTTCCTTGAGGAAATGCCAATATCGACTCATTTCGCGATTGCCGCTTGCAAGATTTTGCCAATAACGGCCGAAATGCGCTGCCAGTTTTCCGTCTCCTCGGCAAGCTGCTTACGCCCAGCCTTCGAAATCGAATAGAACTTTGCCGTGCGATTATTTTCGGAAGCGCCCCAGTTCGACGAAATCCACCCCTGGTGCTGCAGACGCAGGAGAGACGTGTAAACTGTTCCCTCGTTTAGCTGCAGGACATCCTCATTCAGTTGCTCGATTCTGCGCGCAATGCCGTAACCGTGAAGTGGTCCCATGGCATCCAGAGTTTTTAGGATCATTAGGTCGAGGGTGCCCTGCAAAACCTCGGACCTTTTCTGTTCGGACGCTAGTCCTTTGGCCATTCCATATCAGCATATCATCTATTTCTATGCAACGTCCATAGGTAGGAGTCGGGCGTTTTACACCGCACAAACTGGCTCTACCCAGCAAGCTGCTTGCGTAAACGAGGAGGGTTTGAGCAACAGCCTCGTCCGCAAAGTCTACACCAAAGATGATCTGTTTGTGAGTTTCAATTGTCCCTAAAAGAAAGTCCAAATCGACGCCTGGTCCGCACTCGTAACGTTTTGATAGACGCCCTAACCCGATGGAGCTTGGTATTCGGCAGTGGTTCGAAAATGTAGTGTCAGCGCGGACGACGGTGCGGCTTCCGCGGATCATCTCGGAGATTCAGCCTGGTGGTGAAGTGTAATCGATTCCGTTAGGCAGCCCGACGTTCGTAGTGGTGGTGCAGACCACCGAGCTCACGAATTTCGACCACCTTACCTTCGGTGCAAGCCTGTGTTCGTCGGAATTGCGGGGCGTCTTTGCCGAGCGACAGATGAGTGCGCCAGCTATGGTAATAGCCAGTGTAGGACGCGAGAGCACGATGCAGTGAGCGCTCTCCGAAGACGATGATGTGATCCAGACACTCGCGGCGAATAGATCCAATGAGCCGTTCCACGTAGGCCCTTTGCCAGGGAGAGCGTGGTGCCGAAGCACTTGTTTGATGCCCATAGCCTTCACTTGATCGACGAAGTCCAGCCCGAAGATTCGATCCCGATCGCGCAACAAATACTGTGGCGCGCTGTCCCACGGAAAGGCCTCCCGCAGTTGCTGGACCGTCCACTCCGCAGTCGGATGAGCGGTCATTGCAAAGTGAACGATTCGCCGGCGCTCATGCGCCAGCACCAGAAACACGTATAAGATCTCAAACCGGATCGTTGGGACAGTGAAGAAATCCACCGACACTATGGTCTTCACATGATTGTCGAGGAACGTCCGCCAAGTCTGGGAAGGCGGCTTGCGATGTCGCACCATGTATTTGGCGACGGTCGGTTCAGTGATCTCGATCCCCAGTTTCAGCAATTCTCCGTGAATCCGTGGTGCACCCCAGCGCGGGTTGTTGCGGCTCAGCATCCGGATCAGATCTCGAACTTCTTGCGGCACGCTGGGCCGACCCGGCTTGCCACGGCGAATTCGCCACGTCCAAAACAAGCGGAAGCCCTTGCGATGCCAGGCGATGACGGTCTCGGCTTTCACGATCATCAGGGCCGATTTCCAATCCCTCCACAGGCGCCTTAGCCAGACCCAAAAGATGCGGTCAGCGGGTGTTAGCTTCAGACGTTTGGGAGCCGAGCGACGCAGGACCGTCAGTTGTTGCCGTAAGGCAAGGTTTTCCAGTCGCAGCTGGGCCGAGGTCTTGCACAT
>DATAYL010000267.1:0-4945 GCA_036272575.1 Bryobacteraceae bacterium
TAGCTCCAGGTCCATGGTTTGGGTTGACCCAGAGCCGTCCGGCGTGATTCTCAACGATGGACCGGCTGATGGAAAGACCCATCCCGAGGCCGCCTGGTTTTGTTGTATGGAAAGGTGCGAAAACCTGTTCCATTCTCTCGGGCTGCAGGCCGGGACCGGAATCGCGGACCGTTACCAAGATTTCCGCTTCCGCTCTGACACCTGTGCCGATCACTAGCTCCCGAGACTGAACTTCAGGTATACTCATGGCTTCCATGGCGTTGAGTATGAGGTTCACCATTACCTGTTGCAATTGCACGCGGTCCCCAACGATTGGAGGGAGTTCGATCGCCAGATCCAGCCGCAAGCGGACTCCCCTTTTGTCCATCTCGCTTCGGGTCATGTCGACGACCTCACGAATCGCCTCGTTGAGATCCAACGGCTCTTTCGGTGTTTCCGCTTTTTTGAAAAGAGTTCGAAGGCGTGCGATCACGTCGCCCGCCCGTTTGCCGTCCCGAATGATGCGCTGGAGAGCTTTACGGGCCTCGTCAAGATTCTCGGAATCCTGTTCCATTTGAGCGAGCCAGCGAAGACAGGAATCGCCATTAGTTATTACCCCCGCGATCGGTTGGCTGACCTCATGCGCAATCGATGCTGCAAGTTCGCCCATCGTGGTCACCCGGGTCACGTAAGCCAGCTCGGCTTGTGCCTTGCGCAAGTCCGTTTCGCGTCGTCGCAACTCTTCCTCACTGCGCTTTCGCTCACTCAAATCGAGCACAAAAGCGACACCTTCATTTTCGCTTCCTTCAAAAAAGGCCGCGCCAATTAACACGGGCACACGATCGCCACCCTTCCGGGAGTATTCCTTCTCGATTGGCTGGAGAATCCCAGTCGCTTGCAACTCTGCGATCGCCCGTTCGTCGCGGTCACGCCATTTTCCTGGCGTCAGATCCGTCCAGCGCAAGCCGCCGGAGAGAAGATCTTCGCGGCTATATCCTATCATTTGAAGAAAAGCTTCATTGGCCTCGATAATCTCACCTGCAAGATTCCATATAAAGATTCCGACAATATTGGCGTCAACGAGACGCCGGATCTTTGCTTCTCGCTCCTCCAGATCGCGGTAAAGACGCGTATTCTCCAGGGAGATCGCAGCTTGCGAAGCTAGAAGCTGCAAGACGGCAATCCGCGCCGGGTTAAACACGTGAGGCGACAGATTATTTTCGAGATACAACACACCCGCTAAACGGGTCTGCTTCAACAGCGGAAGACATAAGACCGAACGAGGTCGCTTCCGAAGGAGATAGTCGTCCGTTGAGAACGGATTTGGAGTCAAGGCATCATCCAAGATGACGCTTTCATGCGTACGCACTACGTAACGGAGAACGGACTCCGGGAGTTCCGCGGAGGTTACGGGTGTCTGGCGAAGGCAGACCTGTACCGCATCGTGGCTGGTAGAGGCTTCGGCTTCGATGCGCAATTCCTCAGTCTGCGGAAGGAGCAAAAGCCCTCGGACTGCGCCAGCATATTCGACGGAGATGACCATCAGCGTTTCAATTAGTTTCTCCAGGACGATCTCTCCCGATACTGCTTGCGAGACGTGGATAACGGTGGCGAGATCCAAGTGTTCGACCGGTGCGCCGATCGAGCCAGCCGAGGCAGGTACTGACGCTTCTTCCCGGACGCCTGGATACTGCTCTTCGAGTTGTCGCGCCTTGCCATCTGCTCCCCAATGAAGATAACAACGCCAGGCGTTTCGCACGTACACATCGGCGATCGTTTCAAAACCGCGGGTTGCGTAAAAGCGCGCAGCTAGCTCGTTTGCGAGCGCCTCATTATGAACAAAGCCGTTTGCGTGGGCCGAGCGGATTGCCTGTTCATAAAGGTCCTCAGCTTCAACTACGCGCCCTTCTATCCTTGCAATCTCCGCGCCCACCAGTGCGCCGCGGTTCTCGAAATTCTCCGGGCAATTTGCCGCCCATACTTTCAGTTGCTGGTGGTGCAAGGTCAGAGCCTCAAAATGTTGTCGTCGTTGATCTGCCGTTGCGGAATCGCAGCATGCGGCGCGCGAGAGCGCGCTGTAAAAGTGATATTCCGCGGTCTCAAAACAGGATGGGGATGTCCAAAGCAGGCGTTGCGCTCTCAAGGAAGCATCGAGAGCCGTCGCAAAATCCCCAGCAAAGAATCGGGCCTGCAACTTTCGGATCCAATACCAGCATTCTGGCAGCGCGAAAGCTGGGTTACCGGACAAATGGTTTTCGAATCGGAGCTCATCAAACTCTTCGTAATCAAAAGAACCAAATTTCTGCGTTAGGCCCCGGAGGGTACGGATCAGCCCGAGCTGCGCGATAATGCGGTCAATGACAAGGCCGAATCTAGCCTTCCGCGCAAACTCGAGGCCATTCTCCGCCTCACGCTGGATCTCAGAGAGCGGATCGCCGGCCGCAAGCAGATTCGTGTTCAGGTCCAGGCGGCTATAGGTTGCAAACGTGAGATCACCGATCTTGCTGGCGGCTTCGAACTCCCGACGCAGCAGATCGCGGCAGGTCCTAATATGTTTGGTCCAAGGCATGACAAGATTTCCGAAGCTCACATAGGTTCTGGCCTGGAATCGCCTCAAGCCGCGCTTTTCGACCAGATCATACCCAAGCTGGCCGAATCGAAATCCATCCTTGTAGTTGCCGAAATGCGGGCCGGCTATCACGCCAAGCCACACATAGGCGAAGCACGAACCGTCGCTGTTGCCGCGTTCGAGACTCAGGTTAACGGCCCGACAAATAGCGAGGGAGAGAAGGTTCGCGTCCGTAAACAGTGCAGGTGGTAAGACCTTGGTCAGAACATCCATAGTCGCCAGTGATGCTGGATCGTTCATCAAGGGCAGGTCAATGAGCTCTTCCATCGCGCGGCTACCGAGCTTTGTCCAAATCCGCTCGTATTCGCGTCGCGCTTCGTCTTCTGCCGGATGGGGTGACCATTCAATTCCCAGATGTCGAAGGTATTCGAGACCAACTCGGACGGCGCGGTCGCTGTCATTGAGCGTCGTATATAGATCCACGCGCAAACAGGCGACGGTCGCCAGTTCGACTGTATTAGCGGCGCGGGATGAAAGAAAGGTCAAGCGATCCGCAGCGGCGACTGGCTCGCCGGCCAGGAACTCACATTCGGCGCACTGCAATTCCAGGGTGAAGGCTAGCTTGTGCCGGCGTTCCCAAAAATCATTCCCTAACAGTTTTGCCCCAGCTGCGAGATATTTGAGGGCTGAGACGTAGGCACCCGCAGCCTTGGCGCGTTCGCCTGCGAGCAGATTGAGCTCAGCCAATCGCTCCCGTTCCTCTTCCGAGGTGATCAGGGCTACGCCGCGGTTGAACTGGTTGACGATCTCGAAGATCGCCTCTTCCCGCTTCTCTGCCGGGGCGTGCGCCACGAGCAGCCTGCCTATTCGCAGATGAGCCGCAGGGCGCTCTTCTTCCGGAATCAATGAATAAGCGGCTTCCTGAACGCGGTCATGGATGAACTTATAGGAGCCCTTAAACCATATGACGAGCTCTAGACGAACCGCCTCCCACAGGTCTGAGTGGACCTTTTCCTTGGCTGTGCCTTGAACGATGGAGAGAGTGCCGATCTCAGTGCTGTTGCCCAGGCAGGCAAGCTCTCGCAGCGCCCTCTGCGTCTCGAGTGGCAAGCGGATCAATTTCTTCACCATCAGCTCCACCACGTTGTCCGTGTAACCTTTGGCGTGAATCCGATTCAGGTCCCAATGCCATTGTCCCTCGTCGTGATCGAAGGTGAGTAACCCCTCTTCGGCCAGCGCAGAGATAAACTGAATGGCGAAAAATGGATTGCCTGCGGTCTTATCGTGGACCACTTGAGCCAAAGAGGTGATGCGGTCCGATTCGCAGTGAAGAGAATCCGCAATTAGTCGTCCCAGATCTACGCGGGCCAGGGGCGCAAGAACAATCTCCTGCACTCTCGCTCCAGTCTTGCGGATCGTTTCGAGCTTGCGCAGCAGCGGGTGGGCCGCATCTACTTCGTTGTCTCGGTACGCGCCAATCAACATCAGGTGCCGCACGCCGGGCCGGGTCAGCAGATCCCCAAGCAAATCGAGCGTGGCCGTGTCGACCCATTGCAGGTCATCAAGAAACAGGGTGAGCGGATGTTCTGACCGAGAGAATACACCGATAAATTGGCGGAATACCGATTGGAAGCGGCGTTGGGCGTCCTGTGGTGGGAGCTCAGGGATTGGCGGCTGTTCACCGATAATAATTTTCAGTTCGGGCACGAGGTCCAGCAGAAGCAATCCGTTCGGGCCTAATGCCTCCACCAAGGCGTAGCGCCAGCTCGCCAAGTCGGCCTCGCTCTTGCCGAGAAGAGGTCGCAGAAGGCTCTGAAAGGCCTGCACCAGTGTCGAATAGGGGATGTCCCGCTTGTATTGATCGAACTTGCCTGATGCGAAGAGCCCGCGGGGTGCAATAAGCATTCTATGTAGCTCATTGACGACTGAGGATTTGCCAATGCCGGAGTATCCTGAAACCAGCACGAACTCCGGGATGCCACTTTTGACAATGCGATCAGAAGAAGCGAGCAAGGTGTCGACGTCGCGAGCCCTTCCATAGAGCTTCTCGGGGATCAGCAGCCTGTCGGACGCGTCGTGTTGGCCCAGCGCAAACGGGTCAATCCGCCCCTGACGCTCAAATTCGGCTAGGCAGTGCCGAAGATCGCTTTCAAGGCCGGCGGCGGTCTGATACCGCTCCTCGGCCGTCTTAGCGAGCAGCTTCATGATGATTTGGGAGAATGAGGCCGGAACATTCGCCAACCGCTCGTTGGGCGCCACCGGCTTTCGCGCGATATGGCAGTGCACCCATTCCATGGGATCAAATGCCGTGAACGGAAGACTTCCAGTCAGCATTTCATAAAGGCTAACTCCGAGCGCATAGAGATCGCTACGGGAATCGATGGAGCGATTCATTCG
>DATAYL010000268.1:0-4519 GCA_036272575.1 Bryobacteraceae bacterium
CGTGCGGCTCCTGGTTAAAGACGTTCTGGTCGGCGAAGATACGATTACGATTCGTCACAGCATTCCGATTCCATCGGGCCCACCTCAAAACGAAGGGGGCTCTTCAGACGGCAGAAATTACCTTTTGTGTAAGGGGCGTGATCTCCCCGCTGATCAGTAACGTCTACCTGAATGAGGTGGACCGGATGCTGGAGAAAGCGGTGGCCACCACACGCGGGGGCGGCAAGTCCACCAATGTTCAATACGCACGTTTTGCGGATGACATGGTGATCTTGATTAACGCTGAACGGCGGAATGACTGGCTGGTAAAGGCGGTAGACAGGCGGCTGCGGGAGGAGTTAGCGAAACTGCGCGTTGCGATCAACTAGGACAAGAGTCGGATGGTAGATCTGAAAGCGGGAGAGAGTTTTACTTTCCTGGGTTTTGAGTATCGGCGCGTACTGAGCCTGCGGGGGAAGTGGCGGCCATACTATGCGCCTAAGCTGAAGAAGCGAACAGCGCTGTTTGAAAAACTCAGGGGGATCTTCCGACAACATGTTAGCTGGCCCGTGGAGAAAGTGATTGTGAAAATCAATCCGATTCTGCGTGGCTGGGTGAACTACTTTCGGGTGGGCCATTCGAGCCATTGTTTTGGGATGGTCAAGCAATGGGTGGAGACGAAGGTTCGGCGGCATTTGATGCGTGCCCGGGGACGCAAAGGCTTCGGCTGGGAGCGGTGGAGTAGTAACTGGCTTTACGACCGGCTTGGTTTGTTTAACGACTACCGGCTTCGTCGATGGTCGGTTGTGAAAGCGGCCCCAGCACGATAGGCTACATAACTCTTGACACCAAGCAAACAGGTGCGCCCAGTGCGGGAAATCTGCACGCTGGGTGCGATGTGGCGGGGGCTGGAGACGGGTTCACGGTCAGGATATTGAGGCACTCCCAACGGAAACGGGGAGTAACAAGCTAGGCCTGACCTTCGGAACACCGCGCCAGTCCTCGACCCGACCGCAATGTGTGGATCTAACCTTGGCCGTATTTTTGCGACCACCGAGATGACAGGAATTCGAAGTAGCTTCAACCCCAAGAAACATCAAGCTTGGGAAGCGGATCGGGGCTGGTCAAGATGTATTCATGGCGGTTAAGTTTTGCGCCATCGAGGCACCGCGTCGCCGCTTGACGAGCGACTCTAATTTTCTGGAACCCTAGCTTCTCCACGATGCGACGGCTGGCGTCGTTGCCATCAAAGTACCCGATGCTGATTGCCTTCGCACGCAGGTGCCCGAATGCATAACGAATCGCGGCGTTTGTCGCCTCCGTCGCCGTCCCCTGTCCGGCGTATTTCCGCGCGCCCCAATAACCGGTCTCATAAACGTCTGCCTCGTCGGTGAGTTCCAATGCGGTTCGGACAACGAACTCCCCGTTGACCCGATGGAATCCAGCCAATGCGATACCTGCCTGAGTCTGGAAATCTGTCGATCGGCGAATTGAGTGTTCCAGCGCTTGCCGCGGCCGTTGGTTGTCGCATGCCCAAGCCATCCAAAGCTGCAGATCATCCCACGCATCTTCCTTGGCGGCCTGGATAGCATCTACGTCGTCAAGAGTTGGCGGACGCAACACCAGACGTGGCGTCACGATAGGCATTGAATGACGCATAGTAAGCGTGAGCTTCAATCGTAGCTGTTCGGTGTAATATTGCCGGAGGTGCACTCTAGCAGGACCGAGAAAGTCACGATATGTCGCGAAGATGTGGAGAATCCGTCCCTTGATCGCGTTCAGGCGCTATGGCTCGATCCCAAGCTTGTCGTTAACCGCGAATCGCAGCTTTTGCTTGCACCCGAGGTATTGTTCGGTAGTTTGGATTGACACGTGTCCGAGAAGAAATTGGATCTGATCAAGTTCGCCGCCTGCGAGGTGACACAGTCGCGCACATGTGCGCCGAAGGTCATGTGGAGCAAGCTTTTCAATACCAGCAGCTTTGGCTGCCTGTTTCACGATCTCCCAAAGAACTTTGGGCGTCATCCCATCTCCCCAGATTCTGCCTGCTTTGTTGATCGAGCGGAATATTCGACCCTCGCGAATCCCACTCGCTTCGGTCCAGCTGTCGATCGCTGCCTTCACCCATAACGGAATCGGGACTGTTCTGATATGTCCGGCCTTTCCGTACAGATCTGCGATCACCCAGTGTTCCTCTCTGAGTTGGACGCTGGCGATGCAGAGGGCGAGAACCTCTCCCCGCCGAAGGCCGCAGCCTAGAAGAAGAGCCAGAATAGCGTAGTTGCGTTTGCTTCGAAGATCCGGATTACGAGTTGTCGAGAGCAGACATCTGCCCTGGTCGGCTGTGAGCCAATTTCCAAGCCGCACACCAATTCGCCGCACTCCTTTCACGCGACGGATGCCGGCGGCTAGTTCTGGGCTGAGCAACCCGGAGTCTGCCGCTTCGTAAGCCACACGTCTCACGGCCGCTAGACGAAGGCTAATCGTCGTTGCGGCCAAATGCCGCTGCTCGAGGTAGATGCGGTACCGAAGGACAACAGTGCGGTTGAATGCTAAACGCGGCTCCGAGCAATACCAGTCGACAAACTCTGTGATCGCGTGGTCATAGCTTCGCTGACCGCTTTTTGAAGTGAGGCTGTTGATGACTGCCGACTTGGTTTGTTCGAGATCTGGAAGTCTCAGAACTCGCTTCGGTGATCTCTTTCTTCGTTTGGATTTGGGCATTCTCGACGGCCTCCTACGCCGCCGCTGCCCACCATATGCGGAAAGTTCTATACTTGGCCGTTTGTCAGGATCATGACTTCCGGAAGTCCGTTGGGGCTTCATGTCCGATTCTTCTGACGGCCCGCCTTCACCGCCGTGCTTACCACGGTCCAAGCGTTCGCGGCGGCAACTCGCTGTCCCCGTACATTCCCTGCATCTTGGAGTTATCTTCAAGGGGAGAATCTATGAGCACACTCACGAACGAAAAATGCACCGCATGCCGCCGTGATTCCCCGCAGGTAAGTGAGTCGGAGATTCAGGAGTTGAAGCCTCAAGTCCCGGGCTGGACGCTCGTGGAGCGCGAATCCATTCGGCAGTTGGAGCGCGTTTTTCGGTTCCGAAACTTTGCCGACGCCCTATCCTTTACGAATCGCGTTGGTGCGCTCGCCGAGGCTGAAGGCCACCATCCCGCAATTCTCACCGAATGGGGTCAAGTGACGGTGACTCTTTGGACGCACAAGATCCGCGCGCTCCACCGGAATGACTTCGTCATGGCAGCAAAGATCGATTCTCTCGCCCCGGCACAGTCGTGATTTGGTGATCTATCGCCACTTTGCGTCTGGCGGATGCTCAACTCCCTGTTTGCCGACCGTCTGGACACGATACTAAACGCTGGGCCGTCACACGCGATTTATCGGTCCTGATGCAAGCGCATTGGTTTTCGCGTACAGCCTCTAGCCCGTCTGCCCCATCAGCGCAGCAGCGCGCTTACCTATTTTTTTAAGCGCCACTTCGAGGCTAAGAAGTTCCTCCGGGCTGAGTTCCGAGAACAGTTTCCTCATCTGCCCGGCATGCTTTCGGAAGGCTGGAGCAATGAGATCCTTGCCGCGAGGTGTGAGCGCAACGATACGAACCCGTCGGTCTTCCCCGCTTTCTACTCGGCTGACCAAGCCCTTGGCGAAGAGGCGGTCCACCGCGATACTGATCGAACCCGGGGTCAGATCGACGATCGGGCCTATTGTATTGACGGGCAAAGGTCCTTTGTGTAGCAGGACTTCCAGCACACCGAAATCGGTGAGGCCGAGTCCGGTCTCTTCAATACCAGCGGCTGCGTACCTCGTCAGAGCGCGCATCGCCTTCATCATGACAAGCCAGACGTGCTCCGGCTCTTGAATGCCTTGGGCCATGGAAAAGCCTGAATCCTCCTGAAGCATACGCCATCAATTCTATTGTGATCAAGATGCTTGACGTCATGACTTGTGGTCGTCATCCGGAAGGAGATTGTCATGAAAATCCTAATGATCGGCGCCACCGGCGAATTCGCCGGCCTGGTTCTGCCTGAACTGAAGCGGCGCGGCGCCATCGTCCGCGCCCTGATCCACAACCCCAAAAGTGAAAGGCCTGCACGCGACCGCGGCGCCGATGAAATCGCCATGGGCGACCTGGCCGATACCCGGAGCCTGATCGCCGCCGCGCAGGGCGTCGACAGCGTGTTCCACATCAACCCCGGTGTGCCCGACGAGGCCCGTCTCGGAACCAACATGGTCGATGCCGCTGTCGCCGCGGGCGCAAAGAAGATCGTCTTCTCCGGCGTCCTCCATCCGTCCTACTTGGAGCTTTCCAACCATGCGGCGAAACTCCCTGTTGAGCAGGCCATCTACACCTCGGGCCTCGCCTACACCGTGCTGCAGCCGACCATTTTTATGCAGGGAACCGTTCCGCCCGCCGCCTGGCCACAGATCGTGCAGCACCGCCAGTTCGCGATGCCGTATTCGAAAGGAAAAGAAAGCTGCCTACGTTGACTACCGGGATGTCGCCGAAGCCGCGGCGCTTGCCC